>NZ_JBFRJZ010000025.1:0-145977 GCF_041469125.1 Vibrio sp. 10N.286.51.E5
GGTGTTGTAGCTAAAATCTTTGCATAAGATTTGACGAACCACTAGTAAAAAGGGCATCATTTGATGCCCTTTTTCTGCGCTAAAAAAAGAGTTGGATGTTTTGACATCGATTTTTGCTCTTAGCAAAGAATTAAACGGTCTTTTTGACTAAAATGACTGTTAGATGTGTTGTTTTGCAACGCAAAGGAATGTGCCCTGCAACAGCGGGGTTATTGTCGTCTATATTTAAGACTTATCACAGGTTGGTTTTATGAAAGCAAACGCTGAAACTCCTGATAGCTCAGGTGCAGCAGATACAATGAAGTGGATTGTCGCTTTTGTTCTGTTGGCTGCTGCTGTTGTGGGTAATTACCTGTATGGTGAATTGTCTGTTGTAATTCGCGCTGCAGGTGTAGTTGTGCTGATTGCTGCCGCACTAGGCGTTGCAGCAACAACAACTAAAGGTAAAGCTGCGATCGATTTTGCAAAAGAATCTCGTATGGAGATTCGTAAAGTTGTTTGGCCTACTCGCCAAGAAACTATGCAAACTACATTGATCGTTTTAGCTGTATGTATTGTTATGTCTCTAGTGCTTTGGGGAATTGACGGCATTATGGTCCGTCTAGTTTCTCTAGCAACTGGGGTGTAGAGGGTTCTGATTCATGAGTGAAGCTCCAAAAAAACGTTGGTATGTAGTTCAAGCCTTTTCTGGCTTTGAAGGTCGTGTTGCACAGTCGCTACGCGAGCATATTAAAATGCACAACATGGAAGAACTATTTGGCGATGTGCTAGTACCTACTGAAGAAGTAGTGGAAATGCGTGCAGGCCAACGCCGTAAAAGTGAACGTAAATTCTTCCCTGGCTACGTATTAGTTCAAATGATCATGAATGATGAATCATGGCACTTAGTACGCAGCATTCCGCGTGTTATGGGCTTCATTGGTGGTACCTCTGATCGTCCTGCACCAATCACTGATAAAGAAGCTGATGCTATCTTGAACCGTCTAGAGAAAGCGAGCGAGTCTCCACGTCCTAAGACAATGTTCGAAGCGGGTGAAGTGGTTCGTGTGAACGATGGTCCATTTGCTGACTTCAACGGTACTGTTGAAGAAGTAGATTACGAGAAAAGCCGCATTAAGGTATCTGTATCGATCTTTGGTCGTGCAACACCGGTTGAGCTTGAATTTGGTCAGGTTGAAAAACTGGACTAAAACTCTAAGTTTTGAACAAGCTGTGGATAAATACTTCATAAGTTGTTCAAAATAAAAGAGTATAAAAAATCACCTTTTTAGGGTTGTTAAAGGCGCGAATTATGATTATAATTTCGCGCCTTTTTGCTTCTGTGGAAGTGAAAAAGAGTTAATTGAATTTATGGGGAGCTCGCCTTGCGGCTAGCGCATGTACCCAAAATATTAGGAAATATCATGGCTAAGAAAGTTGAAGCTTATATCAAACTGCAAGTTGCAGCTGGTATGGCAAACCCAAGTCCACCGGTTGGTCCTGCTCTAGGTCAACACGGCGTGAACATCATGGAATTCTGTAAAGCGTTCAACGCAAAAACAGAATCTGTTGAGAAAGGTCTACCTACTCCAGTAGTTATTACTGTTTACAACGACCGTTCTTTCACGTTCGTAACTAAGACTCCACCTGCTGCTGTTCTTCTTAAGAAAGCTGCTGGCGTTAAGTCTGGTTCAGGTCGTCCAAACACTGAGAAAGTTGGTACTGTTACTGACGCTCAAGTTCAGGAAATCGCAGAAACTAAAGCTGCTGATATGACTGGTGCTGACATCGAAGCAATGAAACGTTCTATTGCTGGTACTGCTCGTTCAATGGGCCTAGTGGTAGAGGGATAAGATCATGGCTAAACTTACTAAGCGTATGCGCGTAATCCGCGACAAAGTTGACTCAACTAAAGAATACGAAATCAGCGAAGCTGTTGCTCTTCTTAAAGAACTAGCGACTGCTAAATTCGTTGAGTCTGTAGATGTTGCTGTTAACCTAGGCATCGATGCTCGTAAATCTGACCAAAACGTTCGTGGCGCAACAGTGCTACCTCACGGTACTGGCCGTGACATCCGCGTTGCTGTTTTCACTCAAGGTGCAAACGCAGAAGCTGCTAAAGCTGCTGGCGCAGATATCGTTGGTATGGAAGATCTTGCTGAGCAAGTGAAAAAAGGCGAAATGAACTTCGACGTAGTTGTTGCTTCTCCAGATGCAATGCGTGTTGTTGGTCAACTAGGTACAATCCTAGGTCCACGCGGCCTTATGCCAAACCCTAAAGTTGGTACTGTAACTCCTAACGTTGCTGAAGCGGTTAAGAACGCTAAAGCTGGTCAGGTTCGTTACCGTAACGACAAGAACGGCATCATCCACACTACTATCGGTAAAGCATCTTTCGAAGCTAACCAGCTTCAAGAGAACCTAGAAGCACTTCTAGTTGCTCTTAAGAAAGCTAAGCCTTCTTCAGCTAAGGGTTCTTACCTGAAGAAAGTAAGCATCTCTACTACGATGGGTGCTGGTGTTGCTGTTGATCAAGCTAGTCTTGATACTCAAGCAAACTAATTTGCTTAGGCGCAGATTTAGTGTATACTTCTGCGCCTAATATTTGTGGTTGGGTGGTTTTAAAGCAATTTGAAATCATCTATCCCAAGACCGTAGGCGCTGTCGATTTTCATTAGATTATTGATAGCTTAATAAAACCTACGTAGGCGATGTTGTGGTTTGAAGTGGATTTATTCATTTTTAAATAACATCGTAAACGCTCAATACATTTTGTATTGGGTGCTGTAATCACAACCAGAGGTTAATCCAAATGGCTTTAAATCTTCAAGACAAAAAAGCAATTGTTGCTGAAGTCAACGAAGCTGCCAGTGGTGCACTTTCTGCAGTTGTAGCTGATTCTCGTGGCGTTGAAGTTGGCGCAATGACTTCTCTACGTAAACAAGCTCGCGAAGCGGGTGTTTACATGAAAGTTGTTCGTAACACACTAGCACGCCGTGCGGTTCAGGGTACAGACTACGAGTGTCTAGTAGACACTTTCACTGGTCCAACTCTGATCGCGTTCTCTAACGAGCACCCAGGTGCTGCAGCGCGTCTTTTCAAAGACTTCGCTAAAGAGAACAAAGATTTCGAGATCAAAGCTGCTGCATTTGAAGGCGCAGTTACTGATGCTGAAGTACTAGCGACACTACCAACTTACGACGAAGCTATCGCACGCCTAATGATGTGCATGAAAGAAGCTTCTGCTGGCAAGCTGGTTCGTACTATCGCTGCACTACGTGACCAAAAAGAAGAAGCAGCGGCTTAAGCCTTGCTTTTCACTGGTTGCAAATTAAACTTATTGTTGACTTAAAAGAGAATTGTTATGTCTATTACTAACGAGCAAATCCTAGACGCAGTTGCAGAAATGTCTGTAATGCAAGTTGTTGAGCTTATCGAAGCTATGGAAGAGAAATTCGGCGTTTCAGCTGCAGCTGCAGTTGTAGCTGGTGGCGCAGCTGGCGGCGACGCTGCTGCTGAGCAAACTGAATTCGACGTTATCCTAACTGCTGCTGGCGCTAACAAAGTACAAGTTATCAAAGCTGTACGTGGCGCAACTGGCCTAGGTCTTAAAGAAGCTAAAGGTCTTGTAGACTCAGCTCCTGCAGCGCTTAAAGAAGGCGTTGACAAAGCTGAAGCTGAAGCTCTTAAAGCACAGCTAGAAGAAGCTGGCGCTTCTGTTGAAATCAAGTAATTATTACTTAATTTCATAGCCGCAAGGCTAATGGCTGGTGGTTTATTAACCACCGGCCTTTTTGCGCTGTAGGGCTATGACGAAATTTCCGCTGTTTAACCGTCATAATCCGAGCAAAAAAACAGTCATTTTTTCGAAATGATTGTTCACTACCACTAAACAGCTGTTTGTCACCACCCCCTCTGAAGAGTGTTTTGGGTGGTTTGGGTCACTTATCAGCGAGCTGAGGAACCCCATGGTTTACTCTTATACCGAGAAAAAGCGCATCCGTAAGGATTTTGGTACTCGTCCACAAGTTTTGGACATTCCATACCTGTTATCGATCCAGCTTGATTCTTTCGACAAATTCATCGAACAGGATCCAGAAGGTCAATACGGTCTTGAAGCTGCTTTCCGTTCTGTATTTCCAATTCAGAGCTACAACGGCAATTCTGAGCTGCAATACGTTAGCTACCGTCTTGGTGAGCCAGTTTTTGACGTTAAAGAATGTCAAATCCGCGGTGTTACTTACTCAAAGCCACTACGCGTAAAACTACGTCTAGTTATCTTTGATCGAGATGCACCAGCAGGTACTGTAAAAGACATTAAAGAACAAGAAGTCTACATGGGCGAAATTCCGCTTATGACAGACAATGGTACTTTCGTAATTAATGGTACCGAGAGGGTTATCGTATCCCAGCTGCACCGAAGCCCAGGCGTGTTCTTCGACAGTGATAAGGGTAAGACCCACTCATCAGGTAAAGTTCTTTATAACGCACGTGTAATTCCTTACCGTGGCTCATGGTTAGACTTTGAGTTCGATCCTAAGGATAACTTATTCGTACGTATCGACCGTCGTCGTAAGCTACCAGCATCGATTATTCTTCGTGCACTTGGTAAATCGACTGAAGAGATCCTAGATCTGTTCTTCGACAAGGTGAACTTCGAAGTTAAAGACCAAACTCTTCTTATGGAGTTGGTTCCTGATCGTCTACGTGGTGAAACTGCGTCATTCGACATCGAAGCAAACGGTAAAACTTACGTTGAGACTGGTCGTCGTGTTACTGCTCGCCATATCCGTCAACTTGAAAAAGATGGCGTTGAGCACATCGAAGTACCAGTAGAGTACATCGTTGGTAAAGTTGCATCTAAAGATTACATCAACGAAGCAACTGGCGAGATCATCGTTGGCGCGAACCAAGAGATTAGCCTAGAAGCTCTTGCTAACCTGTCTCAAGCAGGCCACAAGGCTCTACAAACTCTGTTCACGAATGACCTAGATCACGGTCCATTCATGTCAGACACTCTACGTGCAGATAGCACAGTAGATCGCATCTCTGCATTGGTAGAAATCTACCGCATGATGCGTCCTGGCGAGCCACCAACGAAAGAAGCTGCAGAGTCTCTATTCGAAAGCCTATTCTTCTCTGAAGAACGTTACGACCTATCAACTGTAGGCCGTATGAAGTTCAACAGCTCTATCGAGCGTGAAGAAGAAGAAGAGCGCGGTACTCTGGATGAATCAGACATCATCGAAGTGATGAAGAAACTGATTGGTATCCGTAACGGTATTGGTGAAGTGGACGATATCGACCACCTTGGCAACCGTCGTATCCGTTCTGTAGGTGAAATGGCAGAAAACCAATTCCGTGTTGGTCTAGTTCGTGTAGAACGTGCCGTTAAAGAGCGCCTAAGCCTTGGTGACCTTGATGCAATCATGCCTCAAGATCTTATCAACGCTAAGCCGATCTCTGCTGCAGTTAAAGAATTCTTTGGCTCTTCACAGCTTTCACAGTTCATGGACCAAAACAACCCATTGTCAGAAGTTACGCACAAACGTCGTATCTCTGCTTTAGGTCCTGGTGGTCTTACTCGTGAGCGCGCAGGCTTCGAAGTACGTGACGTTCACGTAACTCACTACGGTCGTCTATGTCCGATCGAAACGCCTGAAGGTCCAAACATCGGTCTAATTAACTCACTATCTGCGTTTGCACGTTGTAACGATTACGGTTTCCTAGAAACTCCGTACCGTCGTGTAGTAGATGGTGTAGTAACAGAAGAAGTTGATTACCTGTCTGCAATCCAGGAAGGTCAATTCGTAATCGCGCAAGCAAACACCATTCTTACTGAAGAAGGTACGTTTGCAGATGAGCTAATCACAGCTCGTCAAAAAGGTGAATCTGGTCTTCACCCACGCGATCACGTTGACTACATGGACGTTGCGACAAACCAAGTAGTATCTATCGCTGCTTCGCTTATCCCGTTCCTAGAACACGATGATGCGAACCGTGCATTGATGGGTGCCAACATGCAACGTCAAGCTGTACCAACACTTAAGGCTGATAAGCCTCTAGTAGGTACTGGTATCGAACGTAACATCGCAGTTGACTCTGGTGTTACAGCGGTTGCTAAACGTGGTGGTCAAGTTCAGTCTGTAGACGCTTCTCGTATCGTAGTTAAGGTTAACGAAGATGAATTGGTACCTGGCGAAGCTGGTATCGATATCTACAACCTAACTAAGTACACGCGTTCGAACCAAAACACATGTATTAACCAACGTCCAACTGTACTTCCTGGTGAACCAGTTGCACGTGGCGATGTTCTTGCTGATGGTCCTTCAACAGACCTTGGTGAACTAGCTCTTGGCCAAAACATGCGTATCGCATTCATGCCTTGGAACGGTTACAACTTCGAAGACTCGATCTTAGTATCTGAGCGCGTAGTTCAAGAAGACCGTTTCACGACAATCCACATCCAAGAACTATCTTGTGTGGCTCGTGATACTAAGCTGGGTTCTGAAGAGATCACAGCTGATATTCCAAACGTAGGTGAGTCTGCTCTGTCTAAACTAGACGAGTCAGGTATCGTTTACATTGGTGCTGAAGTTAAGGGTGGCGACATCCTAGTTGGTAAAGTAACCCCTAAAGGTGAAACTCAACTGACTCCTGAAGAGAAGCTACTACGTGCTATCTTCGGTGAGAAAGCATCTGATGTTAAAGATACTTCTCTACGTGTACCAAACTCTGTTTCGGGTACTATCATCGATGTACAAGTCTTCACTCGCGATGGCGTAGAGAAAGACAAGCGTGCACTTGAAATCGAACAGATGCAGCTTAAAGAAGCTAAGAAAGACCTAACTGAAGAGTTCCAAATTCTTGAGGGTGGTCTTCTTAACCGTGTTAAAGCTGTACTTCTGTCAGGTGGTTACTCTGAAGCTAAGCTTGATACTATCGGTCGTAAGCAATGGCTAGAGCAAGTTCTAGAAGACGATGCGCTACAAACACAGCTTGAGCAACTTGCTGAGCAGTGGGATGAGCTAAAAGCAGACTTCGATAAGAAGTTTGAAACTAAGCGTCGTAAAATCACTCAAGGTGATGATCTAGCGCCTGGCGTTCTTAAGATTGTTAAAGTTTACCTAGCGGTTAAACGTCGTATCCAGCCTGGTGATAAGATGGCCGGTCGTCACGGTAACAAAGGTGTAATCTCTAAGATTAACCCTGTTGAAGACATGCCATACGATGAGAAAGGTCAGCCTGTAGACATCGTACTTAACCCGCTGGGTGTACCATCGCGTATGAACATCGGTCAGATCCTAGAAGTTCACTTAGGTTTGGCTGCGAAAGGTATCGGTGACAAGATCAACCAAATGGTTAAGGAACAACAAGAACTGCATAAGTTCCGTGAGTTCCTACAGAAGGTTTACGATCTTGGTGATACTCGTCAGAAAGTTGATATTGCTGAACTGTCTGATGATCAAGTTCGTACACTGATCAAGAACCTACGTGGCGGTCTACCGATTGCTACTCCTGTGTTCGACGGTGCTTCTGAGTCTCTAATCAAAGAACTACTTAAACTGGGTGATCTGCCAGAATCTGGTCAGCTTAAACTGTTTGATGGTCGTACTGGTGATTCGTTTGAGCGTCCTGTAACTGTTGGTTACATGTACATGCTGAAACTGAACCACTTGGTTGATGACAAGATGCATGCGCGTTCAACTGGTTCTTACAGCCTAGTAACTCAGCAACCACTTGGTGGTAAAGCTCAGTTCGGTGGTCAGCGTTTCGGTGAGATGGAAGTATGGGCACTAGAAGCATACGGTGCTGCATATACTCTACAAGAAATGCTAACAGTTAAGTCAGATGACGTTAACGGCCGTACTAAGATGTATAAGAACATCGTAGACGGTAACCATAGCATGGAACCTGGTATGCCTGAGTCGTTCAACGTACTGTTGAAAGAGATTCGCTCGCTAGGTATCAACATCGAGCTAGAAGACGAAGAGTAATCCCTCCTTCTTTTTAAAAGAAGATAGGATTATTTGGTAAAAGGGAGCTTGCTACAGCAGTGAGCTCCTTTAACTCCTTACAGGAGCTGAATGTGAAAGACTTATTAAACTTTCTAAAAGCACAGCATAAGACCGAAGAATTTGATGCAATCAAAATCGGTCTATCTTCACCAGACATGATCCGTTCATGGTCTTTTGGTGAAGTTAAAAAGCCGGAAACAATTAACTATCGTACGTTCAAACCTGAACGTGATGGTCTGTTCTGTGCACGTATTTTTGGTCCAGTTAAAGACTACGAATGTCTTTGTGGCAAATACAAGCGCCTGAAGCACCGTGGTGTTATCTGTGAGAAGTGTGGCGTTGAAGTTACACAAACTAAAGTTCGTCGTGACCGCATGGGCCACATCGAGCTAGCTTCACCAGTTGCTCACATCTGGTTCCTAAAATCACTGCCGTCTCGTATCGGTCTACTAATGGATATCCCTCTACGTGATATCGAACGTGTTCTTTACTTCGAGATGTACGTAGTAACTGAACCAGGTATGACTGATCTAGAAAAATCTCAGATGCTTACTGAAGAAGAGTATCTGGATCGTCTAGAAGAGTGGGGTGACGAATTTACTGCTAAGATGGGTGCTGAAGCGATCAAAGATCTGCTTGCAACAATGGACCTTCATCAAGAAGTGGAAGAAATGCGCGAAGAGTTAGAAACGACTAACTCAGAAACTAAGCGTAAAAAAGTTACTAAGCGCCTGAAGCTAGTTGAAGCGTTCATTGCATCGGGTAACGATCCGCAATGGATGATTCTGACTGTACTTCCGGTTCTGCCGCCAGATCTACGTCCTCTAGTACCACTAGATGGCGGTCGTTTTGCGACTTCAGATCTGAACGACCTTTACCGTCGTGTGATTAACCGTAACAACCGTTTGAAGCGCCTTCTAGAGCTAGCTGCTCCGGACATCATCGTACGTAACGAAAAGCGTATGCTGCAAGAGTCTGTTGATGCACTTCTAGATAACGGTCGTCGTGGTCGTGCTATCACTGGTTCTAACAAGCGTCCTCTGAAATCTCTTGCTGATATGATCAAGGGTAAACAAGGTCGTTTCCGTCAGAACCTTCTAGGTAAACGTGTAGACTACTCTGGCCGTTCTGTAATCACAGTAGGTCCATACCTTCGTCTACATCAGTGTGGTCTTCCTAAGAAGATGGCACTTGAGCTATTTAAGCCGTTCATCTACAGCAAGCTAGAAACTCGTGGCATGGCTACGACAATCAAAGCTGCTAAGAAGATGGTAGAGCGCGAAGAAGCTATCGTTTGGGATATCCTGGACGAAGTAATCCGCGAACACCCAGTACTGCTTAACCGTGCACCTACACTTCACCGTCTAGGTATCCAAGCGTTTGAACCAGTACTAATCGAAGGTAAAGCGATTCAGCTTCACCCACTAGTGTGTGCGGCATACAACGCCGACTTCGATGGTGACCAAATGGCGGTACACGTGCCTCTAACTCTAGAAGCACAGCTTGAAGCACGTACACTGATGATGTCGACGAATAACATTCTGTCGCCAGCGTCAGGTGATCCGATCATCGTACCTTCTCAGGACGTTGTATTGGGTCTTTACTACATGACACGTGACAAGATCAACGTGAAAGGCGAAGGTATGTACCTTGCTGGCCCTGCTGAGGCTGAAAAGGCATACCGTACTAAGACTGCTGAGCTACACGCTCGCGTTAAAGTACGTATCACCGAAACTGTAGTAGACGAAGATGGTAACAGCACTACTGAAACGAAGATGGTTGATACAACTGTCGGCCGTGCAATGCTATGGCAAATCGTTCCAGCTGGCCTACCGTACAGCATCGTTAACCAAAAGTTAGGTAAGAAGCAGATCTCTACTCTTCTTAACGAGTGTTACCGTAAGCTTGGTCTAAAAGATACAGTAGTATTTGCTGACCAAATCATGTACGCAGGTTTTGCATACGCTGCACTTTCTGGTGTTTCTGTAGGTATCGACGATATGGTTGTACCTCAAGCGAAATACGATGAAATTGAATCTGCTGAAGAAGAAGTTCGCGAAATCCAAGAGCAATTCCAATCTGGTCTTGTTACTGCGGGTGAGCGTTACAACAAAGTTATCGATATCTGGGCATCTACGAATGACCGCGTTGCGAAAGCAATGATGGATAACCTATCTTCTGAAACAGTTATCAACCGTGACGGCGAAGAAGAACAGCAAGAATCGTTCAACAGCATCTACATGATGGCCGACTCGGGCGCACGTGGTTCTGCAGCTCAGATTCGTCAGCTAGCAGGTATGCGTGGTCTGATGGCGCGTCCAGATGGTTCAATCATCGAAACGCCGATCACAGCGAACTTTAAAGAAGGTCTAAACGTCCTTCAGTACTTTATCTCAACGCACGGTGCTCGTAAGGGTCTTGCGGATACAGCACTGAAAACAGCAAACTCGGGTTACCTAACTCGTCGTCTAGTAGACGTTGCTCAAGACGTTGTAGTACACGAACATGACTGTGGCACGCATGAAGGTATCGACATGATGCCTCACATCGAAGGTGGTGACGTTAAAGTTGCACTTTCTGAGCTTGCTCTAGGTCGTGTAGTAGCTGAAGACGTTCTTAAGCCTGGTACTGAAGATGTACTGATTCCACGTAATACTCTGATTGATGAGAAGTGGTGTCAAATCATGGAAGACAACTCAGTAGATAGCATGAAAGTGCGCTCTGTTGTTACCTGTGATGCAGACTTCGGTTGTTGTGCACAGTGTTACGGTCGTGACCTAGCACGTGGTCACCTAGTGAACCAAGGTGAAGCAGTTGGTGTTATCGCTGCACAATCTATCGGTGAACCGGGTACACAGCTAACGATGCGTACGTTCCACATCGGTGGTGCGGCATCTACTGCAGCAGCAGAGAACAGCATCCAAGCTAAGACAACTGGTACTGTGAAACTTCACAATGCTAAGTTCGTAGTTAACAAAGATAAGAAACTGGTTATCACTTCTCGTGCATCTGAGATGACGATTATTGATGAATTCGGCCGTACTAAAGAGAAGCACAAACTTCCTTACGGTTCGATGCTAACCAAAGGCGACAACGCAGCAGTTACTGCTGGTGAAGTTGTAGCTAACTGGGAAGCGCATACCATGCCAATCATCACTGAAGTGGCAGGTCGTATCCAATTCGTAGATATGATCGATGGTATTACAGTTTCTCGTCAAACTGACGATCTAACGGGTCTTTCTTCAAGTGAAGTTACAGACGCAGCAGCTCGCCCAGCAGCAGGTAAAGATATGCGTCCAGCTATCAAACTTGTTGATGAGCAAGGTAACGACGTAATGATCCCTGGTACTGATATGCCAGCTCACTACTTCCTACCTGGCAAAGCGATTGTAAACATCGAAGATGGCGCTGAAGTTGGCATCGGTGACACACTATCTCGTATCCCTCAAAAATCGAGCGGAAACAAAGATATCACCGGTGGTCTACCACGCGTAGCTGACCTATTCGAAGCTCGTAAGCCTAAAGAGCCTGCGATCCTTGCTGAGCACACAGGTACTGTGTCTTTCGGTAAAGAAACGAAAGGTAAGCGTCGTCTAGTAATCACTCGTGAAGGCGGTGACGCTTACGAAGAGATGATTCCTAAGCATCGTCAATTGAACGTGTTCGAAGGTGAGAAGATTGAACGTGGTGATGTAATCGCCGACGGTCCTGAAACTCCACACGATATCCTGCGTCTACGTGGTATCCACGCAGTAACTCAGTACATCGCGAACGAAGTTCAAGAAGTTTACCGCTTACAAGGCGTAAAGATTAACGATAAGCACATCGAGACTATCGTTCGTCAAATGCTACGTAAGTGTACAATCACTCATTCTGGTGACTCTCCGTTCCTACCTGGCGAACAAGTTGAGTACCACAATGTTAAGATTGCTAACCGTAAGCTAGAAGCTGAAGGTAAAGAACTAGTACGTTTCGAACGTGATCTACTAGGTATTACTAAAGCATCTCTTGCAACTGAGTCATTCATCTCAGCTGCATCGTTCCAAGAAACGACTCGCGTACTAACAGAAGCTGCGGTTTCTGGTAAGCGTGATGACCTTCGCGGTCTGAAAGAGAACGTAATTGTTGGTCGTCTGATCCCAGCTGGTACTGGTTTCGCATACCACCAAGAGCGTCAAAAACAACGTGAAGAAGAGCAAGAAGGTCCTTCAGCTGAACAAGCTACTGACAATCTAGCAGCACTTCTAAACGCTGGTTTCTCTTCAGAAGAGTAAGCTCTACGAGTAGTCTCTAAGAGATAAGAAAAAGGCACCTTCGGGTGCCTTTTTTGTATCTGGCGTATTGGTATTTAGCTATGACTTATAAAGTGATAGGTGTGCTTATCTAGCTGGTGAGGTTGGATTTATGTCCTGAAGAGTGCTCTTTGAGGCCAGTAAGATAAAGGGTAGAGATGACTAGGCTGATTAGGGCTGTAACCATATGCTTATGGCTAAAGGTCAGGGCGAGCGAGTAAGCTCTGTCTGAAAGGTTCTGGGTAGTTTGGATAACCTTACAGACAAAACAAAAAGCTTGCACAGAGGCAAGCTTATTAAGGATTCGGCTAACTAAGCGCCTGGTGGAATAGCTAAACTGTCTGCAATAAGCTGGATAAGATTATCTTCTACTTCAAAACGTAGTTCGAGTAGTTCACCTACTTTGGACATATCTCCTTCGAAGTTAGGCAACTCATCGTCTGCATTTACTTTAACGTACTTATCATTGAATTCTAGAAGCGGCTCGGTTGTAAGTACGATCTTCGCGTAAGTTGTATCAATCTCGTCATTGGTTTTAAAGCCTGTTGCTTGCCATTTTTTCATGACCATATCGTAGATCTTAAAATGACCCTCTGAGATATAATCGACAACATGATCACAGAATGAGCTTATTTCTTTAGGGGAAGGGAGTTCAACAACGTTTGATTGCCCGTTGCTAGCTGGCTGCAAGGCACCTAGCTTACAATACTCAACGATTAGAGACTGTCGAGTTTCGAGCCAATGATCGATGACCTCATTAGAGCCACCCCATTGTTCTTGTATTTGTTTGAATTTATTTAGCATGACCATGTCCTCATGATCTGATCACAACCTTGTGATCAAGTAATTGCCTAAGCAGGGTCCGTTTTATTGGTAGCTACTAAAAGTAATAGCTTGAAATATTCTCTGCTACAACTCTAGTATGAAATTAGATTGCCAGTAAAATGAACGAACTGCAAGCAATGAGGCATAGGGATGTTAAAAAAAAGTGATAACAAAATGACAGAGCAAGCTTATTGGTGCGTCGTTTCTGGTAGTGATATTTGGGTTAATAATGATCAGTTTCCGTTTGGCTCTGCTGAAGAGCTTGGGCTGAGTGTGGAGCATGCAATCTGTATTGGTCAGCATCAAGGTCGCAAGGTGTATTGGCTCAACGATTGTGATGTGGAGAATGAGCTGAGCATGGTCAGCCTAAGAGAGTTACTGCACTGGCCTGAAGTGAGTTTCTTGACTGCAAGCAAAGCCATCCAATATGGGCATATGACTCAAAGTATGCGTTTTTGCCCTCAGTGTGGTGGTCGAAATCATCTCAACCATAACCAGGTGGCGATGCAGTGTGGAGATTGCCGCACACTTCATTATCCTCGTATCTTCCCGTGCATCATTGTCGCTGTACGAAACGACAACAAGATATTGCTTGCGCAGCACCCAAGACATAAGACAGGTATGTATACCGTGATAGCGGGCTTCCTAGAGGTCGGAGAGACCTTAGAGCAGTGTGTGGCAAGAGAAGTCAAAGAAGAAACGGGTATCGATGTCGATAATATTCGTTATTTTGGCAGCCAGCCATGGGCGTTTCCATCGAGTATGATGATGGGCTTTCTCGCAGATTATGCTGGTGGTACGCTCAAGCCTGACTACAGCGAGCTATCGGATGCTCAATGGTTTGACGTAACAAGCCTGCCTGATGTTGCTCCTGTTGGAACCATTGCGAGACAGTTGATTGAGAAAACCGTTGATGACGTGATGAAAGATGGTGTGACTGAGCAGATACTAGAGCACTAATTTGCCTGTGATAGTATTTGGCCTATGGGTGATCAAAAGCTAAAAAAAACCCTCCACAAGTGGAGGGGGTAAGTAAGATGTCGTTATGAGATGCTGAGTAGTGACTACTCAGATGTTATAATTGTAATTTTCGCTAGCGAACAAATTTTTAACATGCTCCCGTAATTGGGTGCAAATTAAGCATTGATTTAAAAGTTAATAACTTGATCTAGGTTGCAAAGCACAAAGCTTTTACCCTTCAATCAGTGTTAGAATACTTGCCATCAAAACTAGACAAGATTGAATTGGAATTTAACGGAATGACCGAATTAAAAAACGATCGCTATTTACGCGCACTTTTAAAACAGCCTGTTGATTACACACCGGTATGGATGATGCGCCAAGCTGGCCGCTATCTTCCTGAATACAAAGCAACGCGCGCTGAAGCGGGCGATTTCATGTCTTTGTGCAAAAACGCGGAACTGGCATCAGAAGTAACACTTCAACCTTTACGTCGTTTCCCGCTTGATGCGGCAATCTTGTTCTCAGACATCCTAACTATCCCTGATGCAATGGGCTTAGGTTTGTACTTTGAAACAGGTGAAGGTCCTAAGTTTGAGCGTCCTATCACGTGTAAAGCTGACGTAGAGAAGATTGGCCTACCTGATCCAGAAGGCGAGCTTCAATACGTAATGAATGCCGTTCGTCAGATCCGTAAAGACCTGAAAGGCGAAGTGCCACTGATTGGTTTCTCTGGTAGCCCATGGACTCTAGCGACATACATGGTTGAAGGTGGAAGCTCTAAAGCATTCACTAAGATCAAGAAGATGATGTACGCAGAACCACAAACGCTGCACCTGCTTCTAGACAAGCTGGCTGACAGTGTTATCGAATACTTGAACGCGCAAATTAAAGCGGGTGCTCAATCGGTAATGGTATTTGATACATGGGGTGGTGTACTGACTCCTCGTGACTACAACCTATTCTCACTGCAATACATGCACAAAATCGTTGATGGCCTAATCCGTGAAAACGAAGGTCGTCGAGTACCGGTTACTCTGTTCACTAAGAACGGTGGCATGTGGCTTGAGTCTATCGCAGCAACAGGTTGTGATGCGGTTGGTCTAGACTGGACAATCAACATCGCAGATGCAAAAGCTCGCATCGGCGACAAAGTTGCTCTGCAAGGTAACATGGATCCTTCAATGCTTTACGCTCAGCCTGAACGTATTCGCGAAGAAGTGGGCAGCATCCTTGAAGGCTTCGGCGACGGTGGTACAGGTCATGTATTTAACCTAGGCCACGGTATCCACTTAGATGTACCGCCAGAGAACGCTGGTGTATTCGTTGACGCTGTTCACGAATTGTCTAAGCCTTACCACAAGTAATTCTGAGTAAGATTATTGAAAGCGCTGTTGGGAAACCAACAGCGCTTTTTTATTGCCTGAAATTGGCATTTGATGGCGGTTTAATCTTGTTGTGTGCAGTTAATTAGGTATTTGGATCATGGTAGGCCAAATGCTCAGAGATGTGTTTCCTGATATAAGGAGTGACTTCACTTTCAAACCAAGGGTTCTTCTTGAGCCAGATATTATTGCGTGGCGAAGGGTGGGGTAATGGCAAAAACTCAGGCGCCCACCTTTGCCAATCACGCACGGTTTCGGTCAATGTGCTGGTGGTCTTGTTTGTTAGGTAATGGTTTTGTGCGTACTGGCCAATCAGCAGTGTCATTTGAATATTGGGTAGAGATTGCAGCACTTTGTTATGCCAAAGCTCCGCGCACTCTTTGCGTGGTGGAAGATCACCACTTTTCCCTTTCCCCGGATAACAAAACCCCATAGGCACAATCGCGACTTTTTGCTCGTCGTAAAAAGTATCGCTATCTATCCCTAACCATCCTCTTAATCGTTCGCCACTCGCGTCATTCCAAGGGATGGACGACTCATGCACCTTGATACCCGGCGCTTGACCTATGATCAGCAAGCGCGCGTTTGGATGCGCTTGAATCACCGGGTTAGCACCGTGTGATAGGTGAGGCTCACAAGCTCGGCATTGTCGAATCTCTTTAAGTAACGAAGAGGACATCAGTAACCTTTATCAAAATCGATGACATGATTAAGTGTAAAGCCATCTCGCCACTGTTTGTAATTCTCTGCGAAGATCTCGACTACTTGTCTTGGCTCACTGAGTGCAGCGATGTGTGGAGTGATGGTGACTTGCGGTAGTTTCCAGAAAGGATGTTCCTGAGAGAGGGGTTCACTTTCAAACACATCTAAAAATGCGTGTTCTACCCATCTGTTTTTTATGGCGAGCAACAAGGCTTTATTGTCGATGCTTTCCCCTCGACCGACATTAAACAGCAACACATTAGAGCAGTAACCTAACGTGGTTTGGTTCAACAGCTGATAGGTTTCAGCGGTTGATGGCAAGGTGTTGACCACAATATCGGCCTGCTTAAGGGCAGCCTCTATCTCATTGATGTGGAAAGTCTCTTTAAAGGTTTCTTGTTTGGATGGGATGCCGGTACGGTTGACACCTATGGTATGAATACCAAAAGCCGCCGCGGTTTTTGCCAAATGACTGCCGATTGAACCTGTTCCTAAAATCACCATAGTTTTGTCAGTTAGGCTAGTATAAAGCTGTGGCTGCCAGTTTCGTTGTTGTTGATGCTGGTGGTAATGAGGGAAGTGTCTACAGTGACTGATTGTGTAACCCAATACGTATTCTGCGATAGCCGGACCAAAGATGCCTTTGACGTTGGTTAGCGTATAGTCCTGACGCAGATCTGGCTGAGTGAGTTTATTGATTCCGGCATAGGTACTCTGTACCCAGTCTAGCTCTTTAAACTCGCCGAGGCGCTCTGCGATTAGAGGTGGTGACGCCAAGACAATCTGTGCTGATTTGGGGTTTTGAGTGATTTCTAGGTCGGGTAAATCCTGGTTTAGAATCAGTTGCGTATAGGTATCGTCATGCTCAGTAAGAATATAGAGCTTATTCGTAAAATTGTTCATCGGCTTACCTTTTCCCCCCAGGGTTTATCAAGTACACTTTCGCTGTCTTTTTCTGCAATTATTGAGTGACTATGCTTCAGAATCCACTGCAGGTTCGTCTTGAAAAGTTAGAACCTTGGCAACAAATTACCTTTATGGCGTGTCTATGTGAGCGTATGTACCCTAACTATGCCATGTTTTGTGAGAATACAGAATTTGCGGAAGCTCGAATCTATCGTGATGTTTTGGATAGCATTTGGGAAATCCTGACGGTTAAAACAGCAAAGGTGAACTTTGAGCGTCAACTTGAGAAGGTTGAAGAGCTATTCCCTAGCGGTGATGATTTTGATTTTTATGGTGTTTACCCAGCAATGGACGCATGCCAAGGCCTAGCAACGCTAATTCATGGTCTGCTTGACCGTGAACATATGTTGGAAGCGGTAATTAAAGTGAGTCAACAATCGGTGAAGACGGTTGCTGAGCTTGAGTTTGCTCAAGGCGCTGAAGAAGTGACGAACGAAAACCAGAAAGAAAACGAAGCGGTGTGTGAAGAGTGGGACGTTCAGTGGGCCATTTTCCGACCTCTACGTGAAACGACTGAGCGTGACTTAGAGCTGATCAAAGACCTACGCCACGAACTGCGTGAAGACCCAGTCAGTAACATTGGTGTTGCGCTATAATTCGCAATTGCACCAAGGTACGAATAAAAACAAAGGCTCCCTAGGGAGCCTTTGTGGTATCTGACGGTATCAAATTGAGATTAAGCGTCTTTTTTGTCTTCGTTCTGCACTTTGTCTTTTGATGCGTCGTCGTCATTCGTTGATTTTGCATCTGAAGAGTCGTTGTCTGCTGGAGTTTCTTCCTCTAGCTCGTCCTCGTCATCGCGGTTTTCGATAACACCGTGTGTCTCTTTCCACTTCTCCCAGCGTTGGAACGCCAGTTCTTGCATATCAGTCGTCTTATCCGCTTCATCGACAATCTCTTCGCCCACTAGGTGCTCAAAGATGTCTTCTAGGGTGATGATGCCCTGAATAGTGCCGTATTCGTCCACAACTAAAGACAGTTGCAGGCGGTTTGCCATCATCTGGTCAAAGGCTTTAGCCAAGCCCATGTTGTTCAGCAACACGTGGATAGGGCGCATTACTTCACCCAGAGCTTTCTCACCACAACCGGCTTGCTGCAATCTAAACAGCTCTAAGCGGTGAACAAAACCGATGATGTTGTCACTCTGCTCGCTGTAAACCAGCGGGCGTGAGAATGGCGTGTCTTTATGTTGTTCTAGGAAGGTATTGACACTCATTTCCGCATCAACACGGAATACCACTGGGCGCGGCGTCATTATTTGAGTCACGGGTACATCTTGAATACCCAGTAGGTTGCTCAGGATTTTTGATTCGCCTTCTGCAAACTCGCCGCTCTCTTTTGCCAAAATCGCCATTGCAGATAGCTCATCACGCATTTTTGGTGCTTGGTGGCCACGAGCAAGACGTTTGGTGATCTGTTCTGAGAACCAGACAAACGGTGTTAGGAAGAACACCATCCAGCGCAGCACGCTTGCCGAAGCAGGGGCAAGTTGACGCCAGTAGGTTGCACCAATGGTCTTTGGAACAATCTCAGATAATACCAAGATACCTAGCGTTAGCACGGCAGAGAAGACACCTAACCATTGGCTACCAAAAACGACAGCCGCTTGTGCACCTGCTGTCGCAGCACCGATAGTATGGGCGATGGTGTTGAGCGTTAAAATTGACGCAAGCGGGCGGTCAATATCTGTTTTCAGTTTGTCTAAAGACTCTGCTGCAGGGTGCCCATTTTGTTTTAGTTGAGCAATGTAGCTCGGACTAATACTCAAAAGTACAGCTTCCAAAACAGAACAAATGAAAGAAACTCCAATAGCAATGGAGACGTAAATAGATAGCAGCAGCATGTTTGCCCTTAAATTAAATTGTACGCTTTAGCAGCGATTCAGAGTGGATTATAGTGAAAAAGTAGTGGCTAGGTCATCATTAATTTTGCTCTCAGCCCCTTTTAAACAAGGGCTTGCTTAATAAAATCAGTAACAAATTGTGAGTTATTACTCATATTATGGCTAAAACTACGGCATTAGAGCTAAAGATCGACGACAAACCTTTGCCAGATGGGGCATTTATGTTTTAGAGTGAATTGAATTCAAAAATACAAAGAAGGGAAACCTAAAATGAACAAGACTCAATTAATCGACTTTATTGCTGAAAAAGCGGACCTTTCTAAAGCACAAGCTAAAGCTGCTCTAGAAGCGACTCTTGGCGGTGTTACAGATGCTCTTAAAGATGGCGATCAAGTTCAGCTAATTGGTTTTGGTACTTTTAAAGTAAACCACCGTGCAGCTCGCACTGGTCGTAACCCAAAAACTGGTGATGAGATCCAAATCGCTGCTGCAAATGTTCCAGCATTTGTTGCAGGTAAAGCGCTGAAAGATTCAGTGAAATAATCTAAACTGTACCGAGGTAGTCGTATTCCACCTCGGTACAGGTTTTTATGAAAAAAGCATTTCTTCTCGTTTCACTATTATCTACATTTCTTATTGGCTGTTCTTCAACAAGCCCTCGCAAAAACCTAGAGCAATTTGAAACTCACACTGGCGGCCAAGTCATGGGCGACGCGACGAGTTTCTACTGGGTTACAAACAAGCTAACACAACCTCATACTTCAGCTGACTACGTCACTGTCGGCGATTACGGCTGGTACCAAACTGATTATGCTTGGTCAGAAGGCGTGCTTCGTGAATTCATTCGTGAAGGCGAGCAGCGTAACTCTTCTAATGAGCTGGTTCCCTATCGAGTCCATGTGCGTTTCAATAAGTCAGGCGAAGCTGTGTATCAACAGTATCGTATTGATAGCAAAATCTTACCTATCCAAGCCAAGCAGCTTGAAAACTATCAGAAAGAAGCGACGTCGGTTCTAGAGACCACAACGAAGCAGCATGATGGAGGGCTTAGGCTGATTCAGGGTTACTGGAATGGCAGCTCTTTTAAAACGTGCGCTGGTGGTGAGTTTGATCGCATTGAATTTAACCAGACCTTGCCAGGCTTCGTGATTGACCGATTGGCGTCTGTGGAAAGCTATGCGGCGTTTCTTGGCAGTGACTTACTCGGTAAGATGAGCGTGGAAGAGTTACTGATGCTGGCTGAAGACAGCCATGATTGTGTCGTTAGGCCATCATTGTTGAAAGAATAGCGAGTAATCAAAGGATTGAGAGTATTTGGCCTACTGTAGGCCAAGTGCCTATTTGTCTGTACAAATACAGATTCTTGTGTAAATGAGATAATAAAAGGCGCCTATTGAGGCGCCTTTTTCTGTTATTCACTTGCTGTCATTTGCTTACTGTTATTGAAAAGTAAGCGAGTAACCAGATTGATTACTGCTCTTGCTCGCGCGCAATCGCACGGTAACCAATATCATTGCGGTGGAACATACCATTCCAGCTAACTTGCTTCGTCAACGCGTAAGCGCGCTCTTGAGCCTCAGAAACCGTATTGCCCAGTGCTGTTGCACAAAGTACACGACCGCCGTTTGTCACAACGTCGCCAGCTTCATTATTTGTCGTACCCGCGTGGAAAACCTTTTGGCCTTCAACTTCGCTTGTTGGTAGTGAAATAACGTCACCTTTTGCGTAGTCAGCAGGGTAACCGCCAGCCGCAAGAACAACACCGATAGAAGCGCGTGGATCCCACTTCGATTCTGCTTCGTCGAGCTTCTCGTCGATAGCCATTAGGCAAAGTTCAACAAGGTCTGACTCCATACGCATCATGATAGGTTGCGTTTCAGGGTCGCCAAAGCGGCAGTTGTATTCGATAACTTTAGGTGTGCCGTCAGCATCGATCATTAGGCCAGCGTAAAGGAAACCTGTGTAAGGTGCGCCTTCTGCGTCCATACCACGTACCGTTGGGTAGATAACTTCCTCAAGGATACGGTTGTGGATTTCTGGAGTTACAACCGGCGCAGGAGAGTAAGCACCCATGCCGCCCGTGTTCGGCCCAGTGTCTTTGTCGCCAACACGTTTGTGATCTTGGCTGGTGGCCATAGGAAGCACGCTAGAGCCGTCAACCATTACGATGAAGCTTGCTTCTTCGCCTTCGAGGAACTCTTCGATAACAACGCGGCTGCCTGCTTCGCCAAAGGCGTTGCCCGCTAGCATGTCTTTGATTGCGTCTTCTGCTTCTTCAAGGGTCATCGCAACGATAACGCCTTTACCTGCCGCAAGACCGTCAGCTTTCACTACGATAGGAGCGCCTTGCTCGCGAACGTAAGCGATAGCTGGCTCAATCTCAGTGAAGTTTGAGTAGTAACCTGTTGGGATATCATGACGAGCTAGGAAGTCTTTAGTGAATGCTTTAGAGCCTTCAAGCTGTGCTGCAGCTTGAGTAGGGCCGAAGATTGGCAAACCTACTTCGCGGAATGCATCAACCACACCGATAACCAATGGTGCTTCAGGGCCCACGATAGTCAGTTCGATTTTTTTATCTTGAGCAAACGCGACTAAACCAGCGATGTCTTCAACGCCGATGTTTACGTTCTCTAGTTTTGGCTCAAGTGCAGTACCTGCGTTACCTGGAGCGATGAATACTGTTTCAACGTTTGGGTTTTGTGCTGCTTTCCAACCTAGTGCATGCTCACGACCGCCAGCACCAATAATCAATACATTCATGTTTTAAACCTTCAATCAAAATTGATAGTAGTAGAACTAAAAAATGTCTGAGCAACACTAAATGATAGTGTTGCTCATCTCGGAGCGCAGCGTTCTCGTTTCCCGTAGCGAAGCGCTCTCGTATCTTTTCTTTCTAGTGGCGGAAGTGACGCATGCCTGTAAAGATCATCGCCATGCCGTGTTCGTCTGCTGCTGCGATAACTTCGTCATCACGCATAGAGCCGCCCGGTTGGATAACACACTTGATGCCAGCCTCTGCAGCCGCGTCGATACCGTCACGGAATGGGAAGAATGCATCTGATGCCATCACACAGCCTTCAACCTGTAGACCTTCGTCTGCAGCTTTGATGCCTGCGATTTTCGCAGAGTAAACGCGGCTCATTTGGCCAGCGCCAACACCAATTGTCATGTCGCCTTTCAAGTAAACGATAGCGTTAGATTTAACGTATTTCGCTACTTTCCAGCAGAATAGAGCATCTTTCAATTCTTCAGCAGTAGGTTGGCGCTTAGAAACCACTTTAAGGTCATCTTCAGACACCATGCCTTGGTCGCGGTCTTGAACTAGCAAACCACCGTTAACGCGTTTAACGTCAAAGCCAGTTGTCTTCGTTGTCCACTCACCACACTCAAGTAGGCGAAGGTTTTTCTTAGCCGCTACGATTGCTACTGCTTCAGCAGAAACTGATGGTGCAATGATAACTTCAACGAATTGGCGCTCAGTAATAGCCGTTGCTGTTGCTGCGTCTAGTTCGCGGTTGAATGCGATGATGCCGCCAAATGCAGACGTTGGGTCTGTTTTGAATGCACGGTCGTAAGCTTCTAGGATGTCTTTACCTAGTGCTACACCACATGGGTTAGCGTGCTTAACGATCACACATGCTGGCTGGTCGAACTCTTTCACACACTCAAGTGCAGCGTCAGTGTCTGCGATGTTGTTGTAAGAAAGGGCTTTACCTTGGATTTGGCGAGCAGTAGAAACAGACGCTTCTTCAGGGTTCGCTTCAACGTAGAATGCGGCCGCTTGGTGGCTGTTCTCACCGTAGCGCATGTCTTGCTTCTTCTCGAACTGCTGGTTGAACGTACGAGGGAATTTAGACTCTTCGTCAGCCTTCTTTCCTTCTTCATCAAGTAGAGAGGCACCGTAAGATGGAACCATAGTGCCGAAGTAGTTTGCGATCATGCCGTCGTAAGAAGCGGTGTGCTCGAATGCTGCGATAGCGAGGTCGAAGCGAGTCTCTAGTGTTAGAGATTTATCGTTCGTGTCCATTTCAGCGACAACGCGCTCGTAGTCGTGTGCGTTAACAACGATCGTTACGTCTTTGTGGTTTTTCGCTGCAGAGCGAACCATTGTAGGGCCGCCGATGTCGATGTTCTCAACAGCATCAGCAAGGGTACAACCTTCTTTAGCAACGGTTTCTGCGAATGGGTATAGGTTTACAACAACCATATCGATAGGGTTGATACCGTGAGTTTCCATCACGTCATCATCTTGGCCACGACGGCCTAGAACACCACCATGAACTTTTGGGTGCAGAGTCTTAACACGGCCATCCATCATTTCTGGGAAACCAGTGTAGTCAGATACTTCTGTAACAGAGATGCCTTTATCAGCAAGCAGGCGAGCAGTGCCACCGGTAGATAGGATATCTACACCACGGTTAGCAAGAGCTTGTGCAAATTCAACGATACCAGTTTTGTCTGATACGCTGATTAGAGCGCGGCGAATTGGACGAGCGTTATTCATGCTTCCATCTTCCTCAAATTCATGGGGTTAAAATAAAGATATTTGCCAAAAAAGAACTTGTTTCTATCTTCTTAGCGTGGATTATCTTAGATACCAGTAAGAGATAAAATATTGGCCAGTTTTGGTAAAGACCTTTTGGGTTAGTCTTATGATTAAGCTATAAGATAACCAACTCCAAATTTGATGGCGCAGATTCTAACTAATTTATTACAAAAAAGCTCGCGCAATCGTTTGGCATCTCAAAATTAATTATGAAAAGTGCCATTTCAGCCTGAAAAGTAACGATAAGGTTAATTGTGGAATGGACGAAACAGTAGGAAAAAACATGTTTCAGATCGGTGAATTAGCGAAGCGATGCGGTGTGACAGCCGATACCTTGCGATTTTATGAGAAGAATAACCTGATCGCGCCAGCCAGTCGCAGTGACTCGGGTTATCGCCTATATGATGAAAATAACCAGAAACAGGTGACGTTTATTCTCAAATCTAAAGCGTTGGGGCTGAGTTTGGACGAGATTAAAGAATTGCTTGAGATTCGCCTCGAGGCCACACAGCACAGTTGCGCTGAAGTGAAGTCGATTACCTCAGCAAAATTAGAGATGATTGATGAGAAGATCACTGAGTTAACTAAGATTCGCACCGCACTTAAGAAGATTAATGATGCGTGTTGTGGTCACGTAGACGATGATGCAAGCCATTGTTCGATTCTAGCAGCCTTGGACTCAGCAAACGTCGACAAAGGTCGCTGCTGTCGCACTGGAGAGTAATCAGCGACTATCACGGATCGACAAGCCAAAAAAAAGCCAAACTCAACAATGAGCTTGGCTTTCAATTCAATAAATTACGAAAGAACGATTAGTTCATGCCGTATTTTTTAAGTTTCTTGCGAAGAGTACCGCGGTTAATACCCATCATGGTTGCTGCGCGAGTTTGGTTACCGCGAGTGTACTGCATGATAGTGTCTAGTAGTGGCTGTTCAACTTCAGCTAATACTAATTCGTATAACTCGCTGACTTCTTGACCGTTTAATTGAGCAAGGTAATTTTTCAATGATGCTTTAACTGAGTCACGTAGTGGCTTCTGCGTGATTTGGTCTTGTGATGTAACTGTAGTTACTGTCAATGCTTCTGAAGTCAGATTTTGTTCGAACATATTCGGTCTAGCTCTTCTCGTAATTATGGTGCAACGTTATCAAAAAAACCTTCTAGCGCTTCAAGCTGCAGATCACCTGCTTCGAATGCGTTGAAGGTACGGCGAAACTCACTCGCTTGTTCATGTTCTTTTAGATACCAACCCACATGCTTACGAGCGATGCGAGGGCCTAAAAACTCTCCATAAAATTCATGTAGAGCGTGCACATGACCAAGCATGATGTCTTTCACTTCCGAAATCGGGAGTGGGTCCATCGTGGTGCCGTTTTCCAAATAGTGTAGGATTTCGTTAAAAATCCAAGGACGTCCTTGGGCAGGTCGACCTATCATTAAAGCATCAGCGCCGGTGTACTCCAGCACAAACTTCGCTTTTTCCGGACTATCGATATCACCGTTAGCGATAACCGGAATAGATACTGCTTGTTTCACTGCTTTAATGTGTTTGTATTCTGCCTCACCTTTGTACATACAAGCGCGAGTTCTTCCATGGAGCGCAAGAGCTTGTATGCCGCAGTCTTCGGCTATTTTCGCGATTTGGACACAGTTTCTATTGTCTGTATCCCAGCCTGTGCGCGTTTTCAACGTTACTGGAACGTCGACAGCATTTACCACCGCTTTCAGAATGTCTTCAATGAGTTCTGGATGCTGCAGTAAGGCTGAGCCCGCAAGCTTCTTATTCACTTTTTTGGCTGGACAACCCATGTTGATATCGATGATTTGCGCACCGTTATCGACATTAAATTGAGCAGCCTCGGCCATAAGCTGTGGATCTGCACCAGCGATTTGTACTGAACGAATGCCCGATTCGCCTTCATGTACCATACGCTGCTGAGACTTTGACGTTTTCCAAACTTTCGGATTGGAGGACATCATTTCACTGACTGCCATCCCCGCACCGTAGCGAAGACACAACTCACGGAATGGTCTATCCGTTACGCCAGCCATAGGAGCGACGATTAGATTGTTCTTAAGTTGATAATTTCCGATTTTCAAAAATGTCATCACAGTTCTGTACCAGCAAGGGCGCGCATTTTACGCATTTTTTCGCTGCGTGAAAAGACTAATATTTGAGCATTTACAATTTGTTTTTGTAATTTGTTTAAATTTCAGTCAATTAGCGCCCAAAGTCTTGTCTAGCCTTGCTTGCGACCTGAGATTCGACACCATTCTTGTTGTTCGATGATCGGATCAATGTGAAGCTCATCACGATAATAAGTGGCAACATCTTCTGCTTGTGTATCTAAAACACCCGACATCGCAAGTACACCATTTGGCTTAACTAGGCCCTTGATGATGCCAGAAAGGTCGCGTAATGGACCCGCAAGAATGTTGGCAACAACAACGTCTGCTAGCAAACCTTCTGGTTGATCTTGTGGCAAGAACACCTCTAGTTGCTCAGCAACGCCATTGCGTTGTGCGTTGTCTTTTGATGCAAGCAGAGCTTGAGGATCAATGTCGATCCCGATAACTTTTGCTGCGCCTAGTTTGATCGCAGCGATCGCTAGGATGCCTGAGCCACAACCGAAGTCGATCACGGTTTTGCCTGCAAGGTCTAAGCCTTCAAGCCACTCAAGACACAATGCCGTTGTCGGGTGAGTACCTGTACCAAATGCAAGGCCAGGGTCTAGCATTACGTTAACAGCGTCAGGTTCAGGGATATCGCGCCAGCTAGGGCAGATCCATAAACGCTCACCAAACTTCATTGGGTGGAAGTTGTCCATCCATTCACGCTCCCAATCCTTGTCTTCAATTTGCTCTACTTTATGAGCAAAGTCTGCAGGGAACATGTTGCTTGCTTTAATCTGCGCTAGAACGACACCAGTATCAGTCTCAGCGTCGTAAAGCGCGAGAATGTCAGTATCACCCCAAAGGCGAGTTTCGCCTGGCAGAGGCTCAAATACAGGGGTATCTTGTGCATCCAGGAAAGTTACAGAAAGAGCACCAGTCTCTTCCATTAACATGTCGCCGATTTGTTCGGCATTTTCATTGGTAGCATTAAGCTTGATTTGAATCCAAGGCATGGCTGCATCTTCTATATGAGAAAAATTGGATGGCGAGTCTAGCAGAAAATATGAGCAAATTCACCAAAACCCCACGGAATATAATGGGGATTAAAGATTGATTTTTTCGGCGGTTCAAAAACAAAAATGCTCACCGAAGTGAGCATTTTGACTGTTCTTAAACGAACGGATTATGACAAACCAAGTTTCTTCTCAAGGTAGTGGATGTTTGCACCACCGTGTTGGAAGTTTTCGTCGTTCATAATAGACAGTTGAAGCTCAGTATTAACGTTAATACCTTCAACAATCATTTCACCCAATGCGTTCTTCATACGAGCGATAGCAACATCACGGTTCTCACCGTAAGTGATCAGCTTACCAATCATTGAATCGTAGTGTGGTGGCACTGTGTAACCCGTGTAGATGTGAGATTCCCAACGTACGCCCATGCCGCCTGGTGCGTGGAAACGTTCAATCTTACCTGGTGAAGGTAGGAAACGAACTGGATCTTCAGCATTGATACGACATTCGATTGAGTGGCCACGCAGCTTAATGTCATCCTGAGTGAATGATAGAGGCTGACCAGCTGCAATACGTAGCTGTTCTTTCACTAGGTCGATACCCGTTACCATTTCAGTAATCGTGTGTTCAACCTGGATACGAGTGTTCATTTCGATGAAGTAGAATTCACCGTTCTCGTATAGGAATTCAAATGTACCTGCACCGCGGTAACCGATCTCAATACATGCACGAGTACAACGTTCGCCAATGTACTTACGCATCTCTTCAGTGATACCTGGAGCTGGCGCTTCTTCCACAACTTTCTGGTGACGACGCTGCATTGAACAGTCACGCTCACCTAGGTGGATAGCATTACCTTGGCCATCTGCAAGCACTTGTACTTCAATGTGACGTGGGTTTTCTAGGAATTTCTCCATGTAAACCATGTCGTTGTTGAAACATGCTTTTGCTTCAGCACGAGTCATCGCGATAGCTTCTGTTAATTCTGCTTCAGAACGAACAACACGCATACCACGACCGCCGCCGCCGCCAGATGCCTTGATGATAACTGGGAAGCCAATGCGTTTAGCGTGCGCTTTGTTTTTTGCTTCGTCGTCGTCAAGAGGGCCGTCAGAACCTGGTACACAAGGTACGCCAGCTTTCTTCATTGACGTGATAGCTGACACTTTGTCACCCATCATGCGAATGGTTTCAGCTTTAGGGCCAACGAAGATAAAGCCACTGCGCTCTACCTGTTCTGCAAAGTCTGCATTTTCAGATAGGAAGCCGTAGCCAGGGTGAACAGCTACTGCACCTGTCACTTCAGCTGCGCTGATGATACGAGGGATGTTTAGGTAGCTATCGATACCACGAGCTGGACCGATACAAATGGTTTCGTCTGCAAGCAGTACGTGCTTAAGGTCACGGTCAGCAGTTGAGTGAACCGCTACCGTTTTAATGCCAAGCTCTTTACATGCACGCAGAATACGTAGTGCAATCTCACCACGGTTCGCGATTACTAATTTATCTAACATAATGAGTGCTCTCTATTATTCGATAATTACTAGAGCTTGGTCGAATTCTACTGGTTGACCGTCTTCAACTAGGATAGCTGTTACAACACCAGATTTATCAGCTTCGATTTGGTTCATCATTTTCATTGCTTCAACGATACATAGCGTTTCGCCAGCAGTTACAGATTGACCAACTTTAACGAATGGTTTTGCGTCTGGGCTTGGAGCGCCGTAGAAAGTACCAACCATTGGAGAAAGAACTTGGTGACCAGCTGGAACTGCAGGAGCTGCTGCTTCTGCTGCTACAGGTGCCGCCGCAGGAGCTGCTGCCGCTACAGGTGCTGGAGCAGCTGCATATTGAACAGGTGCTACAGGTGCAGTGCTGTTACGACTGATTCGTACTGACTCTTCACCTTCAGAGATTTCTAGCTCAGAAATACCAGACTCTTCAACCAATTCGATTAGCTTTTTGATTTTGCGAATATCCATTGTTTCTTTCTCTTTATCTGTTAATTGAACTTACTCTATGACTGAGTAGGTTAGTAATAGTTCGTTGTTTATGTTTACTATGAGTTGAGCTTGCTGAGCGCAGCGGTCAAAGCAAATTGATAACCTTGGGCACCTAAGCCACAAATCACACCTTCTGCTTTATCAGATAGGTAAGAGTGGTGACGGAATGGTTCACGCGCGTGAACATTCGATAGATGAACCTCAATAAATGGTATGGCAACGCCAAGTAGTGCATCACGCAGTGCCACACTGGTATGTGTAAAGGCTGCTGGGTTGATAATAATAAAATCAACATTTTGATAAGCACTATGGATAGCTTCAATCAGTTCGTACTCACGATTTGACTGTAAGTGAGATAGCTCAACATCGTGTGCTTTCGCTTGCTCGGTCAGTGAGCTAATAATCTGGTCAAGTGTTTGAGAACCGTAGTGTGCGGGCTCTCTAAGGCCTAACAGGTTAAGGTTTGGGCCATTTAAAACTAGAATGCGAAACTTTGTAGACATCGTGGGGCTATCTTCCTTTATCGTGTTTACGAACGTGAATGTTGCCATTTTATTGAAAATTTGCGGTTAATTTCCAGTGAGAAAAACCCAAATTTAAAAATTAGAACCAGATTATAGCTAATTCAGCGCAAATCGCAGCAATTTACTGGTCTAATCTCCTATTGATACAGCTTGGAATTGTTACCAACTTAACAAAAAAGCGTCTTAGCCTTAATTTGGGGCGGGATATTTGAGATCAAGATCAGCCATAAAAAAACCGCCACATAGGTGACGGTTTAGAAAGTGCTGTTTTAAAGAGTGATTAGCTGCTGTGACTGGTTGCTTATGCCAGTTCTGCTTTCTCGGCAATCAGCTTATCAACCACACTTGGGTCGGCCAGTGTCGAGGTATCACCTAGGTTACCTGTATCGCCAGTCGCGATTTTACGCAGGATACGACGCATGATTTTACCCGAACGAGTTTTTGGTAGAGAGTCGGTCCAGTGCAGTACATCTGGCGTTGCAATTGGGCCAATCTCTTTACGTACCCAGTCTTTTACTTCTTTATGAAGCTCTGCGGTTGGGAACTCACCATCATTCAGCGTGATGTAAGCGTAAATCGCTTGGCCTTTAATATCATGAGGGATGCCCACAATCGCGGCTTCTGCAATCTTATCGAACGCGACTAGAGCCGATTCAATCTCAGCAGTACCCATACGGTGACCTGATACGTTAAGTACATCATCGACACGCCCCGTAATCCAGTAGTAACCGTCTTCATCACGACGAGCGCCGTCACTGGTGAAGTACATGCCTTTAAAGGTCGAGAAGTAAGTCTGTTCGAAGCGGTCATGATCGCCATGAACGGTACGCATTTGGCCTGGCCAAGAGTCAAGAATCACTAGGTTGCCGTCTGTTGCACCCTCAATGATGTTACCCATGTTATCAACCAGTGCCGGTTGCACACCGAAGAATGGACGAGTTGCAGAGCCCGGTTTCAGGTCTGTTGCGCCTGGTAGCGGTGCAATCAAGATACCGCCCGTTTCTGTTTGCCACCATGTATCAACAATTGGAGATTGCTCATTACCGATTGTTTTGTAGTACCACTCCCACGCCTCTGGGTTGATAGGTTCACCCACTGAGCCCATGATTCTTAGGCTGTCACGAGAAGTACCTTCAACGGCTTCATTGCCTTTCGCCATCAATGCACGAATAGCCGTTGGCGCCGTATAAAGAATATTAACTTGGTGCTTATCGACCACTTCGCTCATGCGGCTGGTGTTCGGGTAATTTGGCACGCCTTCAAACAGAATCGTTTTTGCGCCATTAGCAAGCGGTCCGTAAACAAGATATGTGTGACCGGTAATCCAACCCACATCGGCTGTACACCAGAAAGTCTCGCCTTCTTGGTAATCGAATACGTATTTGAAGGTCATCGCAGCATAAACAAGGTAGCCACCTGTGGTGTGCATAACGCCTTTAGGTTTACCTGTTGAGCCTGACGTATAAAGGATGAATAGTGGATCTTCTGCGTTCATCTCTTCTGGTGGGCAATCTGCAGATACATTAGCAATAGCATCGTGCCACCACACATCGCGATGTTCGTGCCATGCCACATCACCGCCAGTGCGTTTGAATACAACAACCTTCTCGATGTTTTTCACTTCAGGGTTCGTCAGTGCTTCATCGACATTCTTTTTCAGTGGAACAGCACGGCCGCCACGCACGCCTTCATCGGCAGTGATAACGACTTTAGAATTTGAATCGATAATACGACCAGACAGTGCTTCTGGTGAGAAACCACCAAATACGACTGTGTGAACCGCACCGATACGGGTACACGCCAGCATGGCTACTGCCGCTTCTGGCACCATTGGCATGTATAAACAAACCACATCACCTTTGCGCACGCCTTGCTCTTTTAGAGCATTCGAAAACAGGCACACTTCTTTATGCAGTTCATTAAAAGTTAGAGTTTTATCATCTGCCGGGTCATCGCCTTCCCAGATGATAGCGACTTCATCACCGCGCTCAGCAAGGTGGCGGTCGATACAGTTAGCCGAAACGTTAAGCGTGCCATCTTCAAACCAGCGAATATCAATGTGGCCAGGGTCGAAAGAGGTGTTTTTTACTTGTGTGAAAGGTTTGATCCAATCAACGATTTTTCCGTGTTCACCCCAAAAGCCTTCAGGGTCAGAAACAGATTGCTGGTACATGGCTAGGTAAGTGTCATTATCCGCGTGTGTGGTTGATTTAATATTTTCTTTTACCGGATAAACGTGGGCTTCACTCATTGCATCTCTCCTTGTGCCTACATTCCTAATGAACTGGCAACTTCCTTTGTGTTCAGTTTCTAGGTCTATTACAGAACCGTCTTTGTGTTATCACTCTCGGCTAGGACGGCGATTTCCACAATTAGACTTTAGGATGAGACGCTGCTTTTCACTTACAAAATAGCGAGTTAAGTTCAATTTTGAGATGTTGCTCTCTATGTGAAGCGCCAGTGGTTGAATTAAGAATAAGAAGAGTTGAAACGGGGAAGATCACCATGTTTCAGGCGCACAAAGATCAGCGCAGCGGAGATAGCGTCTTGTAATGCATCATGTTTATTGACCGGGATAGGTAAATCGAGTTGGCGACAGATGGCATCGATACTGAGATCAAAATAGGCATTGGGCAGCTGTCTTTCGAGTTTGTCTTGATAGAGTTGGCTCACTTCGACTAATCGGTTAGGCAGTGGAAATCCAAGCTGTTTTAAACAGGCGCGGTCGAGAATTTTTTTATCATAGCGGATGTGATAGCCGACTAAAGGACGATTTCCAATGAAGTTCAGTAGCTCGATTAAAGCCTGTTTTTCTTCGATGCCGTGCTTTAGATCTTGATGACGGATACGGTGGATTTTTATTGAATTGCAATCGAGCGATTGGGGGGCGCGCAACCGGACTTCAAAAGGTTGGCTGGTAATGATTCGGTTACCGATGATCTTGGTCGCGGCAATGGTAACTAATTCTGCCTGATTGGGATCTAGGCTGGTGGTTTCACAATCGAGCGATACATATTCATGATCAATAGGCGCAGTAAACAGAGGCTGATAGAGGGAGCCTTTGAGCTTGTGATGCCAGTAATAGCGAACCAACCTATTCATCGTTCAATGCCTAATCCCGTATCTGATAGTGGTAGCCGAGCCATTGCTTGAATTTCTTCACCACGTGCAGGCTATGACGAAGCAGATCCCTGTCTGCTCGTTCCATCAGTTTGACGTTAATCTTGTTGCTGCTGTGCTGCTGAGAAAGCCTTTGGGCTAAGCGCCACTTAAAGAATTGCTTGAGTGCTTCACTGAGATTATCGGCAGTACTTTGCTCTAATACTTTCTTGCTGACCAGCTGCTCAATGCGTTCGAAGGTGTTGTTGACCGTGACACCATGTTCTAGGCAAAGCGCTCTCACACCATGCACGATAGGGAAAATACCGCCTTGTTTGATATCGAGTCCGGACTTGGATTGCTTCACATTACCAAACAGGGTCAGGGGAACTGAGAAGTTCAGCGCCGGGCGGCAGAACTCCGTCAGAATCAATTCTTGTCCGAGCATTAAATCACTGAGGTGCTGCTTTACAGGTTTTAATAACTCTCTATTCCCCGCTACTGCGTGTGCATCTGCCATGATCGCGATATCCATCACGGTGTCTGGCGTGGCTTTTTTTACCCAATGGGTGAGGGTTTGTTTCCACTCTTGTTCTGAATGCACCCATTTCGGATTGTTGACCATTACGTTGCCCGGGCACAGTGGGTAACCCAATTGTTGAAGGGTATGGGTGAGGTCGTTCATGGCACTTTGGCATTGATGCCATTCCAAACCATCTTGAATAATCAGAGCGTTGTCTTGATCGGTTTTGAGAATTTGCTCTCCACGCCCCTCAGAACCCAGCACGATTAGGCAGCAATGATTATGCAGTGCAGGTGGGATCACCAACTCAAAAGCCTTCTCTATGATCTGTTCGTTGACCGCAGAAATCAGCTCCATGATAAAGCGTGTGCGAATCCCATTACTGAGCAAGCTCTCGACCAGTTGACGTTGTTTGTTGGATGCCATTGCCAATTCTTCAACGCTGGTGGCGCGCGCAATACGCAAAGTAAGAACGTGGGAGTGTGTGGAGAATGCACTGAGAATCTGTGTCATATCCACCATGCCGACCGCATTTTTACCATCACAAACCATCAACCTTTTTACTCGATTTCTGGTCATGGTAATCATGGCGTTAAATAAGAAATCGCCTTGGTTCACGTGCATCACCGGAAACGTTGCGATCTCACCGACAGGCGCATCCAGTGTGAAATTATCGAGCATCACAGCATGCAATAAATTGGTTCGGGTGACGATTCCATACGGCAAGGAACATAATGATCCAAAAGCTTTTGGATCATTATGTTCCAAATGGACTAGGGCCGAGTCTAACCCTTGTTCTTTAAGGGTTTGAGTGACTTGGTTGATCGGTTGGTTTGGTTCAAGTATCAGTGGTGGGTGATAGATAGAGTCATCCACTTTGGTTAATATAAACTCGGCAAGATTCTGTTGCTGCTGGGCGGCTTCTATCAAAGCTTTTCGTGTTGATAGGTTGCTATCAAAGTAGGCAGCGAATTGGCCATTGGCGTGGTAAAGCTCAAGAAAAATATCGGTGGGCAGCAGATAACTTAATGTATCTTCGAGTGCGATATATTGGTGTTTGGTGTGGGGTTCAAACTGGCTGCGGACATCAAAAATATCGTCATTGGCATAGTGTGCGTAAATCTCACCATCACTGCTCGCGCGCTCTTCAACAGCTCCTTTGATCAAAATATGCAGGTGTCGGCTCGGCCTTTCAGCTTCCAGTATCACTTCTTGAGAGCGGTAATACACCACGTCTAATGAAGAGCGAAGCTTCAACTGTTCGGCGTCGGACAGGCTATCGAAGGGCGGGTGCTGCATATTAAATTTGTCAGGCATAAGCATCACAAGAAGAAATGGGAGTCTTTAATCAGTCTGACAAAATACCAGCGAAGCTCCAGACGACTTTAGTCTAAATGCGAGTATGAGTATTGATGAGCGTGAAATCTCTTGTTGAAATGCGATATCCAGACCCATTGAATATGGGAATACTATCCCAGTAATAATTCCCTTTTTCATCGTATGCGAGATAGGCATAATTGGTGCTGCCTTTTTCCGCACACTTTATAGGTCATTTATGTTTAGCCCTTCACCCTATGGCTGGATCTCTCAGTATTTTCTTGGTTTCTTTTTTGCGTATGGCGTGTATTTGCCATTTTGGGCGTTGTGGTTTGAAGACCAAGGCGTGTCTGCTGGTGATATTGGCGTATTGATTGGTATCGGCTTTGCGACTCGTTGTGTGGCCAACTTAGTGATTACGCCGCGTATCCATAAAGTGGAACACTTGATGCCAGCGCTACGCTGTTTGAGTTTCGCTGCGCTGCTGTTTGTCGGTTTCCACTTCTTCACCGGTGGCAGCTTTATACTGATGTTGTTGGCAACGGTACTGTTTAACCTCTGTTGTGGGCCGATCATTCCTCTTTCTGATGCGATGGCTAACCATTACAGTCGTTTGAAAATGCTCGACTACGGCCGAACTCGTCTTTGGGGATCAATTGCCTTTATCGCAGGTTCAACGGTTGTTGGCTATTTGGTGGCACAATTCGGCACTGACATGATTTTGTATACTGCGCTTGCCGGTGTGTTGCTGTCATTAATTCTGGCGATGAGAAATCCTAACGTGATGCCAGTAACGCAATCTGAGCAACAAGCGGCGCGACCAAAACTAGGTGAACTGCTGCGTGAGTCGTCAGTGGTAAAGTTTTTAGCCTTGATGGCGCTGCTGCAAGGTAGTCATGCGGCTTACTACAGTTTTAGTGCGATTTATTGGAAAGAAGCGGGTCACTCAGAAGCTATCATCGGTTACTTGTGGAGTTTAGGTGTTGTTGCTGAAGTGGCCGTATTTGCTCTGAGTAAGCGATTATTCTCAGGCTGGTCACTGCGTACTTTGTTTGTCGTCGCGGCTATTGGGGTGATGGCGCGTTGGGGTATTACCGCATCAACGACAGCGATTTTCGCACTGGTTATGGTGCAGCTACTGCATGGCGTGACCTTTGCCATGGCACACATCGCCGCGATTCAATACATCCAATCTGAAGAACAAAACAAGATGGTTGCGCTACAAGCTCTGTATAACGCGATTCCATTAGGTGCCTTTATTGCACTGATGACCACCTTAAGTGGTTGGGGTTATGAGCTTTGGGGTGCAAATATCTTCTGGGGTATGGCTGCTATGGGTGCACTTGCTCTGTTCATTAAGTTGGATGAAAGAAGTTCAGTGGTTGAGATTAATCAATCAGATTCGGAACAGTCAGAATCTCACAGCAAATGCTGATAATTAGAGTCTAAAGCACAGAATTTAAGCGATGCGATTGAGTTAATCACCCATCCTTAGTTAAATGAAACCTCTCCCTTATGGAGAGGTTTTTTTATGGATGAAAAAAGGGTTTTCAATGCAAGGATGGATAGTAATTCCAGTCTCTTTAGCCTACTTGGGCGTGTTATTTCTGATCGCTTGGTATGGAGACAGGCAGGTTCGTTGGCTATCGCGTTGGCGCCCGTGGATCTATAGCCTTTCGATTGCCGTGTATTGTACCTCTTGGACCTTCTATGGAACGGTCGGGCAGGCGAGTAACAACCCTTGGTCTTTTTTACCCATTTACCTCGCCCCGATTCTAGTCTTTACACTAGGCTGGCGGATCTTGGCGCGGCTGATCCTGATTGCGAAGCGGGAACATATCACCTCCATTGCCGACTTTATCGCGGCTCGTTATGGAAAATCTCAGGGCTTAGCGGTGGCGGTGACGGTTATCGCCGTGGTTGGTATCCTTCCTTATATTGCTCTGCAACTGCGTGGTATTACCATGGGGTTGGATATTGTTGCACCCAACCTAGCGGCTGACTTCGGTTATCAGGACTATCATGTGTCTTGGTTTGTGGTCGGTGCTTTGGCTATTTTCACCATGCTGTTTGGTACAAGACACATTGATAACACAGAGCATCACCGTGGCATGATGATGGCGGTGGCGTTTGAATCCATCGTTAAGCTCGCGGCATTCCTGATCGTTGGCCTATTCATCATGTATCTGGCGATGAGCAGCGACAAGATCGACTTGCTTGATGTGGCGGCTTCCACCTACGAATCACCCAATATTCCGACCTTAATTATTCATACCGTTTTAACCATGTTGGCGATTGTCTGTCTGCCACGCCAGTTCCATACCATGGTGGTAGAGAACGAACGTCCTCAAGACCTGCATACCGCTCGTTGGTTGTTTCCGCTTTACCTGATTTTGATGGGACTGTTCGTGCTGCCAATTGCTTGGGCAGGACAAGGACTACTTACTGGTATGCCAGCGGATACCTATGTGATCAGTGTGCCAATGTCAGAAGGCGCTAATCACATTGCCTTGCTGGCTTTCCTTGGTGGTACGTCTGCGGCAAGTGGCATGGTGATAGTGTCGACCATCGCCTTGGCGATCATGGTGTCGAATGATTTAGTGATGCCATTGTTACTGCGCCGTATGCGCCTAACTCAAAGAACCCATCGACACTTTTCTGGCCTGCTATTGGTGATTCGCCGCGGGCTAATTTTACTGCTGTTACTGGGTGCTTGGCTGTTTTATCAGGCGCTCGATACCATCCATTCACTGTCAGCGATTGGCTTTCTTTCCTTTGCTGCGATTGCTCAATTCGCGCCAGCACTTATTGGTGGTTTGTACTGGCGCCCGGGTAACCGCAAGGGCGTGTATGTCGGCTTAATGGTGGGCTCGTTGATTTGGCTGATTACCTTGATGAGCCAAACCAGCATGTTGGCTGGCGACAGTGACAGTAACCTTTTACTGTGGATTATCACGCCGCCAGAACTGCTCAGTAGCTGGAATATCAGCAGTTCAAACTGGGGCATTGTGCTGAGTATTGTACTTAATACCTTGTGCTATGCCGTGGTTTCGATGACGACTCGCCCAAGCCTAAGTGAGCGCTTACAATCAGCAGCATTTGTTGGCACGCCGCTGCCTGAAAACGAGAATATCAGCCTTTACCAGAACCGAGTGACGGTCGCTGAATTAGAGATGCTGGCGTCGCGTTTTGTAGGCCGTAAGCGTGCCAAAAGTGCCTTACACAGCTATTGGCAACAACACGGTCAGCCGCTGCTTCCTAATCAACAAGCGCCTGCAAGTCTGATTCGACACGCAGAGCGCGTGCTCGCCGGAGTATTCGGTGCTTCGTCTGCTAAGTTAGTACTTACTTCCGCTTTACAGGGAAGAAACATGCAGCTTGAAGAAGTCGCGACCATCGTGGATGAAGCTTCGGAACTGTACGACTTCAGCCGTGGTTTACTGCAAGGCGCGATTGAACATATTGGCCAAGGCATCGCAGTAATCGACAAACAAATGAGGCTGGTGGCGTGGAATCAGCGCTATCTAGAATTGTTTGAGTTCCCGGCTGGTTTGATACAAGTGGGCAGGCCGATCTCCGATGTGATTCGCCATAATGCTCAGCAAGGTTTGTGTGGTCCGGGTGACCCTGAAGATCATGTGCGTCGCCGTGTTTATCATTTGGAGCAAGGCACTCGACATACCTCTTCTCGCATTCGTCCTGATGGTCGAGTGATTGAAGTGCAAGGTAACCCGATGCCAAGTGGTGGCTTTGTGATGAGCTTTACCGACATCACGGTATTCCGACAAGCAGAGCAAGCGCTAAAAGATGCCAACGAAAGTTTGGAATCGAGAGTGCATGAGCGAACTCAAGAACTCGAAAAACTGAACCATCGCTTGGTAAAAGCCACGCAGATTTCGGATCAAGAATCACAATCTAAGAGTCGTTTTCTAGCCGCGGTAAGCCACGATTTGATGCAGCCGCTCAATGCCGCGCGTCTATTTGCTTCGTCACTGTCTGAGGTGGCAAAAGAGCAAGAGGTGAAGCAATTGTCATCTCACATCGAGAGTGCACTTGGCGCCGCAGAAGATTTGATTGGTGACTTGCTGGATATCTCTCGATTGGAGTCCGGAAAGTTAGAAACCAACATTCACGCGATTGCCGTGCATGACGTATTAACCAATTTGAACGCGGAATTTAGCGCTCTAGCGAGACAACAGAAAATTGAGTTTAAGATGATTCCGTCGTCATTGTTCATTCATTCAGACCCTAAGCTGTTGAGGCGTGTGATTCAGAACTTTTTGACCAATGCGTTCCGCTATAACCCGGAAGGGAAAGTGGTACTGGGTGCGAGAAGAGTGAATGGACAGGTTCGAATTGATGTGTGGGATAATGGAACCGGTATCGATGAAGACAAGCAACAAGAAATCTTTGAAGAGTTTACTCGTGGCAGCCAAGTACGAGCCGATCAAGGATTGGGGTTAGGGCTGGCTATCTCGAAAGGTATTGCTCATGTGCTTGGCCATCAAATTTCGATGCGCTCATGGCCGGGGCAAGGCAGTGTCTTTTCCATCACCTTAGCTAGAGCGGAAAAAGTGGCTCCAGTTGTGCAAGCTTCGACGCCAATGGCGACCAGCGACATCGAACATCTCAAGATATTGTGTGTCGATAATGAACGAGAAATCTTAGTCGGTATGGAAAACCTGATCGGACGTTGGGGCTGTGAGGTTAAGACGGCGGTTGATTTGGTCGAAAGCTTGCAGTGCCTAGATGAGGGTTGGCTACCTGATGTGATTTTCTCTGATTACCGTTTAGATAATGGCAGAACGGGTCTCGAAGTCCTGCAGCAGTGTCGCTTGCGCCTTGGAGATTCTTTTGAAGGTGTCATCATCAGTGCCGATAGAACCGATGACATGTTGGCAGCGATAAAGGCCAACAGCTTTAGCTTTATTGCCAAGCCAGTGAAACCACTTAAGTTAAGAGCGGTCTTGAATCGAGTGAGCTAGTTTGGGTTAACAGGCTCGGATTAGTACGTTCGTGAGCGGATAGTGAAAAGGCCTCAGATGAGGCCTTTTTGTCTCTGTTTTTTTTGCGAACGCCGATTCGCTTGTTAATTCAATAACTAACCAGCAATGCCACCTTGTGTCAGTGTGGTTGGATCAAGCAGTTTACTGAGCTCTTCTCGGCTAAGATCGGTTTCTCTTTCTGCGACATCCAGAATTGGTAAGCCTTCTTTGTAAGCTTTCTTGGCAATATCAGCCGCCTTCAAGTAGCCAATCACAGGGTTAAGTGCGGTCACTAGGATTGGGTTCTTTGACAGTGCCAAATCGAGATTGTCTTGGCGTACCGTGAAGGTCGCGATGGCTTTGTCCGCTAAAGCGACTGAGCTGTTTGCCAATAACTCAATACTTTCCAACACGTTATGAGCAATCACTGGCAGCATCACATTAAGTTGGAAGTTACCTGATTGTCCGGCTACGGTAATGGTGGTGTCGTTGCCAATGACTTGCGCCGCCGCCATAGCTGCAGCTTCAGGAATCACAGGATTTACCTTGCCAGGCATGATCGATGAGCCTGGTTGTAGAGCCTGTAATTCAATTTCCCCTAAGCCAGCCAACGGCCCAGAGTTCATCCAGCGAAGATCGTTTGAGATCTTCATGATCGCAACTGCTGCCGTTTTGAGCTGACCTGACAGCGCAACGATCGCGTCTTGACTGCTGAGGCTAAAAAAGAAGTTTTCACTCGAGCTAAAACTGATCTTTGTCGATTGAGACAGGTTACTCGCAAACTTATCGGCAAAGCGTGGGTCAGCATTGATCCCTGTTCCAACCGCAGTACCACCTTGTGCTAAAGCCTTGATAGCGGGCAGGGTGTTCTCTATTGCTTGCTTAGCGTGTTCTATCTGAAATTTCCAACCACCTAGCTCTTGAGCAAAGGTCATTGGCATCGCATCCATTAGATGAGTGCGGCCGGTCTTCACGACCTCCGCAAGTTCCTGTTGTTTGATGGTGAGTGCTTCAGAAAGGTGAGTTAATGCAGGTAATAGCTTATTTTCAGCCATCAAAGCAACGCTCACTTGAATTGCGGTTGGCACCACATCGTTACTGCTTTGGCCCATGTTGACGTGATCATTGGGGTTCACGTCGCCTTGCAAGCTTCTTGAGGCAAGCGTAGCAATCACTTCATTGGCATTCATGTTGGAACTGGTACCTGAACCGGTTTGGTAGACATCGATAGGGAATTGATCGAGGTGTTTACCCTCAATGATCTCTTGGCTGGCTTCGGCTATCGCGTTGGCAATATCACCTTCCAGTAGACCTAACTGAGCATTGGTATCTGCCGCTGCCTGTTTAATTAACGCCAGTGCTTGAATAAAACTGGTCGGCATCTTGTGAGAGCTAAACGCGAAGTTATACGCTGCACGCTGAGTTTGTGCTTGGTATAGCGCATCGGCAGGGACTTTCACTTCGCCCATGCTGTCTTTTTCAATCCGAAATTGTAGGGTCATGTTCTATCCTTGTTAGCCAAGTGGGGCTTGGACTTGTTGTAGTGTTTGGCTGAGATTCAAAAAACGCGCTTGGCCTTGAGGTTGCTGGCAGTAGTGGCGCTTCAAATAAAATAGTGGTGAGTGAATAGAGTCTAGGCAGATATGACGAAAGGCGAAACTGCGCTGAGGAGACTCAATCGCTTCAATCAAATGAAAGAAAACTTGGCGTAGATACAGCTCGCACAACAAGATGTTTTCTTGAGCGGCATGCTTTTCATAGTAAGCCGAAAGCGTCTGTGCACACTCGATATACTCTCGAATTACAAACGGCTCATGGCCTTGAACTTGTTCTAATGAAGCAAAGCGATCCTGTGCTTTGTAAAATCTCGAATAGAGAACCTGCTGCTCTTTCATCATCATCTGCATCTCTTTATTGGATGTTAATGATAATTATTATCAAATAAAATTTTAAAAACAACCCTTTGTTTATCTTTTTATAAAGTGAGCAGAAAAAGAAAAAGCCGATACACGAAGTATCGGCTTTCTGGAGTCAGTACCTAATCCCTACAATGTAAGTACTGATTCATTTTTTGCTAAACATCTTTGTTTAATGGTCGTGCTTAGTGGTCGTGAGCTTCACCTGCACCTTTCGGGTAACGGATGTTCTCAACCATATCTTGTACATCTTGTGGTACTTCAGCAGTTACTTTGTTTACAGCAATCGATACTACGAAGTTTAGACACATACCTAGCGTACCGATGCCTTCTGGGCTGATACCAAACCACCAGTTTTCAGGTGTGCTTGCTGCTGGGTTAATGAACTTGAAGTAGATGATGTAGCTTGCTGTGAAGGCAATACCTGACAACATACCTGCAATTGCGCCTTCCTTGTTCATCTTCTTGTAGAAGATACCTAGGATAATCGCTGGGAAGAAGGATGCTGCGGCTAAGCCGAAGGCAAACGCTACTACCTGTGCTACAAAGCCTGGTGGGTTAATACCTAAGTAACCGGCACCGACAATCGCGACCATGGCTGCCAGACGAGCGGCTAACAGCTCCTGCTTGTCGGTCATGTTTGGTCTGAAGCCTTTCTTCAACAAGTCATGTGAAATCGACGTTGAGATGACCAATAGTAGACCCGCGGCTGTTGATAGTGCGGCTGCTAGGCCACCGGCTGCAAGCAGTGCTACAACCCAGTTTGGTAGTTTCGCTAGCTCTGGAGAAGCCAGTACGATGATGTCACGGTTAATCTTCATCTCGTTGCGCTCATCGCCCGAGTAGAACATTTTGCCATCGCCGTTCTTATCTTCCCAACCTACTAGGCCAGTGCTTTCCCAGTTTTTGTACCAGCTTGGTGCGTCCGCTGCAGCGACACCTTGCATGTCAGGGCCGTTGATTGTTTCGATCATGTTTACACGAGCGAATGCTGCAACGCCTGGTGCTGTTGTGTATAGCAATGAGATGAACAGTAGTGCCCAACCCGCTGAGATACGAGCATCACGTACTTTTGGTACCGTGAAGAAACGAATGATTACGTGTGGAAGACCCGCAGTACCGACCATTAGAGCCGCACAGATGAAGAATACATCTACCATGCTCTTGTTACCTTCGGTATAGGCGGTAAATCCGAGTTCTTCGGTCAGTCCATCCAGTTTATCAAGAAGGTAAACATCTGTGCCTGATAGCGTAGAGCCCATACCAACTTGTGGAAGTGGGTTACCTGTCATCATGATTGAGGTAAAGATTGCTGGAACAAGGAAGGCGAAAATGAGGACACAGAATTGAGCTACCTGCGTATAAGTGATGCCTTTCATGCCACCTAGTACTGCGTAGAAGAACACAATACCCATACCAATGATGATGCCTAGGTTAATATCAACTTCTAGGAAACGAGAGAATACAACGCCCACACCACGCATCTGGCCTGCAACGTACGTAAACGATACGAAGATTGCACAGAATACCGCTACCATACGTGCCGTTTTCGAGTAGTAACGCTCACCGATGAAATCAGGAACCGTAAACTGACCGAACTTACGTAGGTAAGGTGCTAAACATAGCGCAAGTAGTACATAACCACCTGTCCAACCCATTAGGTAAACCGCACCGTCGTAACCAACGAATGAGATGATACCTGCCATTGAGATGAATGATGCTGCCGACATCCAGTCAGCGGCGGTCGCCATGCCGTTTGCTACTGGGTGTACACCACCGCCAGCAACGTAGAACTCACTAGTAGACCCTGCACGAGCCCAGATTGCGATGCCGATATATACCGCGAAAGTAATACCGACGAGAATAAACGTCCAAGTTTGAATATCCATGTTCTAGCCTCTAGTCTTCCTGTACGTTGTATTTTTTGTCGAGCGCATTCATGCGGACAACGTAAATAAATATCAGCGCCACGAAGGTGTATATCGAACCTTGCTGAGCGAACCAAAATCCTAGCTTGAACCCGCCAAACTGAACGGTATTGAGGGCATCCACAAATAAGATGCCAGCGCCGTAAGACACCGCAAACCAGACCGCGAGCAGTGTTCCCATAATTCCCAAGTTTTCCTTCCAGTAGGCTTGAGCATGTTCCGTAGATTCGAACGCCATTGCCTTCTCCTTTATTCCGTTTTCGTAGAAACTGTTTTTGTGAAACCGTTTTGTAAAATAGCGTGTTAACGTAATGTTACGATTTAGAATGTAGCAAGGATAAGTCAAGGGATCTGTGCAACTTTAGTCGGGATGGTATTAGCGCTAATGTACTGAAATATGGGAGCTAGGAGACATAACCATAGAAAAATGTGATGTTACAATGTTGTTAAATTAGCCAAAGGTCTAACAAAAAGGGATGAATTAGACTGCGAGTCATAAAATTTAACAACTAAATGACCGAGAAACGGTATTTAGCCCTGCTTATGACACGAAGCGAAACATAAGTTTGTTATAGTAACAACGGCACTTTCACCGACCGTGCCTTGCTAAACGGCAGAAGATCAACAAGCTAGTGGCAAAAGATCAACAGGCTTAAAGCTCGGATTTTATTCTTTGGGGGAACGAATTGGACGCAATAACCATTAACCACTTATTCTTGACTGGTGCCGTACTCATCGCCATCAGCGTGCTTTTCTCACAAGTGTCCTCTCGATTGGGCGTTCCTATTCTTTTGATCTTTTTGTTCGTTGGTATGTTAGCGGGTGAAGATGGACCCGGTAATATTCATTTCGATGATTATTCACTGACCTACTTGGTGAGTAACCTTGCGCTTGCCGTGATTCTGTTGGATGGCGGTATGCGAACCAAGGTGGCGAGCTTCAAGGTCGCTTTCTGGCCTTCGCTCTCGCTGGCGACGATAGGTGTCGCATGTACAGCAACCTTAACCGGATTAATGGCGGCTTGGCTGTTTGACTTGTCATTAATGCAGGGCATCTTGGTCGGGGCGATTGTTGGTTCAACCGATGCGGCAGCGGTATTCTCTTTGCTGAAAGGACAGAGTCTCAATGAGCGTGTTGGCTCAACCCTAGAGATCGAATCGGGCACTAACGACCCAATGGCGGTGTTCCTGACGGTAACCTTAATTGCGCTGTTGGGCACGCCTGATGCTGAAATGGGGATGAACTTCCTACTGCAAAGTTTTGCGATGCAGTTTGGTATCGGTACTCTTGTTGGTATTGGCGGCGGCTGGGTTCTATGGAGCTTAATCAATCGAGTACAATTGGCTGATGGCCTTTATTCCATTCTGGTACTCAGTGGGGGCGTGGCGCTGTTTGCGTTCTCTAACATGCTTGGCGGCAGCGGCATCTTATCGATTTACCTAGTGGGCTTGTTCATTGGTAATCGTCCGACGCGCTCTCGACACTCTATTCTTAATGTTCTTGATGGCATGACGTGGCTAAGCCAGATCGTGATGTTCTTGGTATTGGGTTTATTGGTGACGCCATCAACGTTGATGGACATTGCTCTGCCTGCGCTGGCACTGGCCTTCGGTATGATTTTGTTTGCTCGTCCGCTGTCGGTTTGGTTGGGTTTGCTGCCGTTCAGAAGCTTTACCACCAAGGAACGTTGGTTTGTTTCTTGGGTCGGTCTACGCGGCGCGGTACCGATCATTCTGGCGGTGTTCCCGATGATGGCTGGCCTGCCTAATGCTCAGCTTTACTTCAACATCGCGTTCTTCGTGGTTATGGTGTCGCTGATTGTTCAAGGCGGCAGCTTGATGAAAGTCGCGAGATTGGCTCAAGTGACGCTACCTCCAACGCCGACACCGATTTCTCGTACTGGCATTGAAATTTACCCTGCTAGTGAGTGGGAGATGTTTGTCTACAAGCTGAAAGAAGAGAAGTGGTGTGTGGGCGAACCACTAAAGCGTTTGTCTATGCCGGAAGGAACGCGAATTACTGCACTGTTTAGAAAGGATGCCTTGCTTCACCCATCAGGCAGCACCGTGTTAGAGGCGAACGATATCTTATGTGTGCTTGGTCAAGACAAAGATTTGGACAGCTTAAGTTCGTTGTTCAGTGAGGCGCCTCTAGCAGAAGAGGCGGCACGATTCTTTGGTGACTTCTTCTTGGATGTTGAGCTATCAGTTGCGGCAGTGAGTGATTGTTATGGTATTGAACTTGGCTCGGAAGAAGAGCGAGAAATGACGCTAAAACAATTGGTTGCTCAAGAGCTTGGCGCACACTCTGTATTGGGTGATAGCTTTGAGTGGCATGACATCACTTGGGTGGTTGCAGAGATAGATGATCATAAAGTCGTCAGGTTGGGTTTATGTTTACCTAAGACGACTTTAGAAGAGGATATCAGTGAAGCTTAATTGTGGACTTCTTGTAGCAAGATAACCGCTTGAGTACGATTTTTCACATCCAGTTTACGGAAGATGGCCGTCATATGTGCTTTGATGGTCGCTTCCGAAACATTCAATTCATACGCGATTTGCTTGTTAAGCAAGCCGTCAGAAAGCATCCCTAATACCTTGTATTGCTGAGGCGTCAGTGTGGAAATCTTTTCTGCAAGGTCGCTACACGCTGCATTATTGGTGATAAGCCCTTCAGGGAAGAACGGGTCGCCATTCAGCACTTGATTCAGTGCACTCACCAACTCACGCATATCACTCGACTTAGGAATAAAGCCAAACGCACCGTGGCTCTTCACCTGAGTGACCACGCTGGCATCTTCACTGGCAGAAACCACCACAATCGGTAGATCTGGGTATTCAGCGCGCAGTTGAATTAAGCCTGACATGCCATTGGCGCCCGGCATTTTCAGATCGAGCAGTAATAGATCCGGCTCGCCTTCTTTCTTTAGCAGAGTCAGTAAGGCATCGAGAGAATCGGCCTCAAGCAGGTTCGCACCACTGATCGCCATATGAACTGACTGAAACAGGGCGTTGCGAAAGAGAGGGTGGTCATCAGCAATGATGATGGTATAGGTCGAGTCCATGACGTTCATACTTTTAACAATTTAGTTAATATTTATTATCATCCTGATTGAGTATGTGGACAATATCTATGCATTAAAAGTCTGAACCATATCGACTTTTATGCCCGGAATAAGAAAGCGTTACTCTGAATAGCAAAAAAGCCGCACTGCCATCTCGTTACGGAGGGGCGGTGCGGCTTTCGATTCGGCTTATATTTTAGTGAATATTGCCGTTATAGCTGGTGGTTTTGTATGTGTTTTAAGAATACATCGGCAGGCATAAAACCGGTTACACGAGCATTTGGAACATGGTTACCCTCGCCATCCCAGAACTCAATCGTCGGTAAGCCAAGTACCTGTAATTGTTTAAGCAGTTCAATGTCTTGAGGCATGTTTCTCGTTACATCGGCTTGTAGCAGTACAAAGTCAGAAAGCTTGTTTTCCACATCAGCTTGATGGAAGGTGTACTTCTCGAACTCTTTACACGCCACACACCAATCGGCGTAGAAGTCGAGCATCACAGGCTTACCGAGTTTCTTCGCTTCGATGAGTTGGATTTCTAGCTCTTCAACCGTGTTGATGCGTGCAAATTGGATGTGCTGTTGTTCTACCGTTACGCTCTTCTCCGCAAACCAATAGTTCAATGCAGGCTGTGCCGAAGCAAACAAGCCAAGCATCGCGATGATGCCTACCGCACTCTGCTTCCAGCCGCCGAATGGCAGTGCATTCTTGCTATGGTACAGCCAACCAAAGGCGATGAAGCCAAGGCCAGACCAAAGCACGGTTGCCCACAATTCAGGAATGATGCGCTCTAGCAGGAAGATAGGTGCTGCCAGCAAGATAAAGCCGAATACGATCTTCACCTTGTCCATCCAGCTGCCCGCTTTAGGCAATAGCTTATTACCAAATACCGCAACTAAAATCAGCGGAATACCCATACCCATGGCTAATGCATACAGAGCAATCGCACCGGTAAATAGGTCGCCACTCTGAGCCACATACAGCAGCGCGCCTGACAATGGCGCCGTGGTACAAGGTGAACACACCAAGCCAGAGATAGCGCCCATTGCGAATACGCCCAAGGTATTGCCACCTTGCTGCTTATTGCTTTGATTGTTGAGCCAAGTTTGAATGCTGCTTGGCAGTTGCAGGTTATAAACGCCAAACATCGACATTGCCAACGCCACGAACAGAACACTCAGCGCGATCAGCACGTAAGGGTGCTGCATAGCGGCTTGGAACTGCATGCCTGCTGAAGCAACCACTAAACCTAATAAGGTGTAGGTTAACGCCATGCCTTGCACGTAAATAAAGGACAGCATCAGCGCGCGACCTTGGCTGAGTTTGCCACCACCTAAAACGATACCCGTTAGAATCGGATACATAGGCAGCACACACGGCGTAAAGGCTAAACCAACACCGAGTGCTAAGAATAATAGAGGGGTCCACCAACTGTCACCGAGCTTATCGGCTAAGCCTGCTTCTTTTGAAACAGGGGCATTTGGCTGTTGAGTCGTGTTACTTACAACGTCTGCTTTCGGAGATGTTGGTTGCGTAGAAACATCGGTTTCGTTGCCAGCAGAAGATGAAGCTTGTGAGTCACTACCTTGCGAATTAGCAGAACCTGTTGCTGTGAAAGGTTCAATGTCGATGATACGAGTCTCTGGTGGGTAGCAGAACCCTGCGTCCGCACAGCCTTGATACTTAACGATCAGCTGTGAGCCATCTTGGTAACTCTGCAGAGGAACTTGCACGAATAACGGCTGAGTATAAATGCTCACCTCACCGAAGAATTCATCTTGGTGCGGCTTACCATCTTCTAATTCAACATTACCGATAGCGAGATTTTGCCCGGTGAACGAGAGGCTATGTTGATAGAGGTAGTAGCCCTCTTTTACTTGCCAGTCGAGAAGGACTTTGTCGTCTTGCTGGTAGTAATTGAAAGGGAAAGCTTGGTCTACAGGGACAAAACCATTGTTATTGCCTCCGAAGCTTGGCTCGGCGTTGTCGTTCCCAAATAGCGCCCACGCAGGCTGGGTGAATAGGGAAACACAAACAAAAAGTAATGTGGCAAGTCGTCGCATACTATTTAGTCATCAAAATGGAGTTGAAGGTATCTTAACTCAATCAGACCGTAATAGTTTGCTATTAGTTTCATCGGCAAACAAATATCCCCTAAGGCGGGATAGCGATTTTATTGGGTAATCGAGTGGGGAGCTGCAATTCAACTTGAGTGACTTGCCTTTGTAAAAGAGACATTTAAGCTACACCCAAGCGTGCTTTTACTACTTGTTCGCAAGCATCAATATTCATCGTATCTTTTGGAATAATAAGCACGGTATCATTACCGCCAACGGTGCCGATAATCTCAGTATGTGGGTCGATATCGACTAATCTTGCGACTAATTGAGCACAACCTGGATGAGTTTTTACGATGACCATCGCTTGGTTATGAGTGATGAATTCGATTTGCGATGAGATGGATGCATCGACACGAACCGGTGCACTTTCAACCGTGATGCAGTAAACCTTTTTACCGCAAGCATTCTGAATTTTGACAACACCAAGCTGTGACAAAATACGAGATACGGTCGATTGGCTGATACCGGTATAGCCAATATCGACGAGTTTCTCTCGCAGTTGATTTTGGGTCGAGAAGCTTTGTTGTTGTAGTAAGCGTTTGCACGCTGCAGTCAGTGTTTTATCTTCAGCTGAATACAAGCAACCGTGCTCAGTGATTGGGTTCATGAACAACTCCTTAAGGTCAACATGTGGTTATCGCTTGTCCATAGCGCCGAGCGTACTCCCAAAGCCGTAGAGTACGATTGTTAAATAGGGCTTACCGATGAATCCCGAAATAAAGAGGGAAGGTATGCGTGATGTATGATCGTCTACCCATTGAGTCTACCACTAAAGGATAGTTGTCTTTTTGAAGGGGATCACCAAATAAAATTCTAGTTAATTGCTTTTATTTTGGAGTTTTATTCTTTTGTTAAATGGATATTTATTCCAAGTTTGGCATAAATATCCATCGGTATTAGGGTGCTTTGGAGACCGTGATAATGGCGCTAAGGGTTAGCGAATTTCACTCATGATCTCGCGAGAGAATACTTTTTCACAGTAGTGACATTTTAGCTGCACGTTTTCCTGTTTTAGCTGCACTTTAAAGCTGCTTTCGACTGGCTCACCGTGCGAAATACAGTTGCTATTCGGGCAAGAGTAGACACTGTTGATTTGGTCTGGCAGCACTAATGTTAGCTTGTTAACCACCTTGTACTCTTCAATCTGATTGACCGTCGCTTGCGGGGCGTACAGAGCCAATTGGTTGGCTTGTTCCTTGGTCAGAAAGATGTTCTCAATCTTGATTAGGTCTTTGTTGCCGAGCGCTGATGATGGCAGGTTTAACCCCATAGTGATGCGCTGTTCTGTTTTATGCAGCTTGAACAGTTTGAGAATTTTAATCCCAAGATGAGCAGGGATGTGGTCAATGACGCTGCCATTACGGATCGCTTCTACTTGTAGCTGAGTTTGTTTAACCATGACTGTATCTCCTGCTTATAAAGTGTCGTTTAGAACTAGGGCTAATAAAGCTTCACGTGCATACACACCGTTTTCAGCTTGTTCGAAGTAGTAAGCGTGTGGCGTTTTATCGACGTCAGTTGTGATTTCGTCGACACGTGGCAGTGGGTGAAGCACCTTCATGTTTTGGCGAGCGTCTTTCAGCGTATCGGCCGTCAGAATGTAAGCCGATTTCATGTGCGCGTATTCTGACGCATCAAAGCGCTCTTTCTGTACGCGAGTCATGTACAGAACATCCAGTTCAGGCACCACTTCTTCAATGCTGCTGTGGGTGCTGTATTGGATGCCCATCTCTTCCAGTTCTTCACAAATGTAATCCGGCATGGCTAACACTTCTGGCGCGATAAAGAAGAAACGCACGTTGTTGAATTTTGATAGTGCTTGCGTCAATGAGTGCACGGTGCGGCCATATTTTAGGTCGCCAACAAATGCCACATTGAGGTTGTCGAGCGTGCCTTGCGTCTCGTAAATCGAGAATAGATCCAACAAGGTTTGCGTTGGGTGCTGATTGGCACCGTCGCCACCATTTACAATTGGCACACCGTTAGAGAACTCAGAGGCTAAACGTGCTGCGCCTTCTTGTGGGTGACGCATCACAAAGGCGTCAACGTAAGAAGAGATAACCTGTACCGAATCGGCAAGTGTTTCGCCTTTTTTCGCCAGCGATGTGTTACCGCCATTATCAAAACCGATGACCGTGCCACCTAGGCGTTGAACTGCGGTTTCAAATGAAAGGCGAGTTCGAGTTGAAGGCTCAAAGAAGCAGCTCGCCACCACCTTATTTTTCAGCAGCTCTGGATTTGGCTCTGCTTTGAGTCTTGCGGCAGTATCGACGATAAGCTCCAGTTTATCACGAGAGAGCTCTGGAATGGAGATGATGTGCTTGTTAAATAACGAATGCGCCATAACGGGTCTTCCTTCTATGCATACAGTCAAATTGCGGACAAAAAAAAAGCCCCCTAAAAATAGGAGGCTTCGAAACGATCAATAGAGCAAAATAAAAATGACACCACCGCCACTCTTTGGCGTGTAGTTTGACAATCATGTGCGACAGAATTGCAGTTCATTTTTTGCTCTCTTAAGACAAATTGCGGAGGATTATACTCAGATAAAAACGGCATGCAATACTTTCTGTAAAGTATTCATTTAATGGATTTTTATGCGAAATAACCTCTACATTTTGCTTTGATTTAAGCCCTTGTTGAGACAGAAAATCTCAGGGTTTTTGGGGCGATAATGCCCTCAAGTACATGAAAAAAAATGCGGGCTTTATCCAAGGGCTAAATCCCAAGTTCGCCGCCCGCATTTCCCTGTCATTACACTTAACTTGTCAATGTCTCGCGAACAAGTGAGTGCTTAACTTCTTAGTTGTTTCGATTCTTAGCTGTTTAGGTAATTAACTGCCTAGTGTTGCAACCATTACTGCTTTGATGGTGTGCATGCGGTTTTCAGCTTCATCGAACACGATAGAGTATTCAGACTCAACTACCTCATCAGTCACTTCCACACCGTCTTTTAGCTGTGGATATTCAGCCGCAAGTTGTTTGCCTACCGTGGTATCTTCGCCATGGAAAGCTGGCAGACAGTGCATGAATTTCACATGTGGGTTACCCGTTGCTTTCAGCATTTCCATGTTCACTTGGTAAGGCATCATTAGGTTGATACGCTCAGCCCATGCTTCTTTCGCTTCGCCCATAGATACCCAAACGTCGGTGTACAGGAAGTCACAACCTTGCACGCCTTCTTGAACATCTTCAGTCAGTGTAATTTTGCCACCTGTGTGCTCTGCGATTTCACGACACTGAGCCAATAGTTCTTCTTGTGGCCAGAACTGTTTTGGAGCAACAAGGCGAATGTCCATGCCCATTTTCGCTGCGCCAACCATCAGAGAGTTACCCATGTTGTTGCGAGCATCACCTAGGTAAGCAAAGCTGATTTCATGCAGTTGTTTACCACGGCCGTATTCCGTCATGGTTAGGAAGTCAGCAAGAATTTGTGTAGGGTGGAATTCGTCAGTCAGACCATTCCATACTGGAACTCCAGCGTAAGCGCCTAGCTCTTCAACAATCTCTTGACCGAAGCCGCGGTATTCAATGCCATCGTACATACGGCCAAGAACGCGAGCGGTATCTTTCATTGATTCTTTGTGGCCAATTTGAGAGCCAGATGGGCCTAAGTAAGACACGCGAGCGCCTTGGTCGAATGCCGCTACTTCGAATGCACAGCGAGTACGAGTTGAGGTTTTCTCAAAGATAAGCGCAATGTTTTTGCCAGTTAGTGTTGGCTGTTCGTAACCGTTGTACTTCGCTTTTTTTAGCTCCATAGAAAGATCTAATAAGTGTTGAATTTCGCGTGGAGTGAAATCTAGTAGTTTTAGGAAGTTACGATTGCGTAGGTTAAAAGCCATGATGTATTCCTTCTTAGATTTAGGCGCTTTCTTGTTACAGGGAAAGAAAATTCAAGAAAGCGCGATTCAATTTTTGTGTATTAATTTCAGTTCAAACGGTGATTCAGTTTTCTAGCAAGGTTTGAAAAGCTCGCGAGTAGATTAATCTTTGGTGATGTTGGTGCCCGCCAAGCCTTGCAGGATTTGCAAACCATCTTCGAGTGCACCAATACCGACGACTTTGCCGCCTTGCTGAATGAATTCGCACGATGCTTCAATTTTTGGTCCCATAGAGCCTGCATCAAATTCGAATTTCGCCAGTTCACTTGGTGTGGTGCTGCGCAGTGCGTGTTGAGTCGGTTTGCCCCAATCAAGGTAAACAGCGTCCGCGTCGGTCAAAATAAGCAGTGCATCCGCATCCAGTTGTTTCGCTAAGAAAGCCGCTGACATGTCTTTGTCGATAACCGCTTCAACACCCACTAATTTGCCGTTCTCTTTTTTCACTGGGATGCCACCGCCGCCAGTACAAATCACTAGGTGGCCTGCATCGATAAGTTGGGTGATCGCTTCGTGCTCAACAATGCCAGTAGGGCGTGGGCTTGGCACAACGCGACGGAAGTGTTGGCCGTCTGGTTTGACGATCCAGTGGAATTTCTCCGCCAATTCACGCGCTTCCGCTTCTTCGTAGATCGGGCCAATCGGCTTCGTTGGATCGGCGAATGCAGGATCGTTTGGATCAACGGTCATTTGCGTCAACATGCACGAGATGTTGCGGTTAGGTAGATAGTTCTTGAACTCTTGCATCAGCATGTAGCCGATCATGCCTTGAGTCTCACTGCCCAATACATCTAGCGGATACGGGTTTACTTTTTTGTATTCCAAACCTTGCAGAGCCAGTAAACCAACTTGTGGGCCATTACCATGTACTAGAACCACGTTGTACACTTTCGCGATTTCAGAGATGGTTTTAACCGCTGTTTCAATATTACGGCGTTGAACATCGGCTTCTAACGGCTCACCGCGACGAAGTAAGGCATTACCGCCGAGTGCAACAACAACAGTTTGCTTAGTCATAATTGTGTTCTCTCATTTTGGCCAAGCTGAGATTATTTAAGATCATTCAACTTGGCCGTTTTCGTCTTAGTGATTAGATACCATCACGCTCAATTGGGCAGCTCATGCAGCGTGCGCCACCGCGACCGCGGCCAAGTTCATCTCCAGGGATAGGAAGAACTGTGATGCCTGCTTTATCGTATTTTTCATTGGTGTAGGTGTTGCCTTCGTAGCCAATCACAACGCCAGGTTTAACCGTTAGAACGTTGTTTGCATCGTTCCACTGCTCACGTTCTGCATGGAAGTTGTCACCACCGGTCGTGATTAGGTTTAGCTTGTCTACGCCAAGTGCTTTTTCGATAGCTGTTACGAAGTAGCCTTCTTCTTTCATTTTCACTGCGCCAGACTCATCACCAGTTAGGTTCCAGCACTGTACGTCTTTACTCACCACTTCAGGGTAAACAGAGAACGTATCTTCGTTCATGTGCGTCATAACGGTGTCTAAGTGCATGCAAGAGCGGTGTTTTGGTAGCTGCATTGCGATAACTTGTTTCGCTTGACCGTGTTTGAATAGGCTAGATGCTAAGTGCTCAACACCTTGTGCTGTTGTACGCTCAGACATACCGATAAGAACCGTACCGCGACCGATTACAAGAACGTCACCGCCTTCAATGGTTGAGTTGTCGTAGCTGATGTTTTCTTCATCGCCGAAGTACTTAATGAAGTCTTGGCCAGCAAATGTTGGGTGCCAGCGGTAAATAGCGCGAACGTGGTTGGTTTCACGTTGACGAGCAGGTTTCGCCATCGGGTTGATGGATACGCCACCGTATACCCAGCAAGATGTGTCACGAGTAAATAGGTGGTTTGGTAGCGGTTCGATAATGAAGTCGGTTGGTGCGTGCATGCCTTGCATCATTGAAGATGATTTCATTGGCATCTCAGCGTAAGACAGACCACCCGTTAGGATTTTTGCTAGTTCTAGGTTTGGTAAGTCGCCCAAGTAGCAGCGCACATCATTAGCAAAGGTTTTGCCTAAGCGGTAATCAGAAACTTGATGATTCAAAAGCCAATCTTTCGCTTCTGGCACTGCTAGCGTGTCTGCTAGTAGGTCAGTAAGAAGAAGAACTTCAACACCTTGATCACGCAGCGTTTGAGTAAATGCGTCATGCTCTTTACCAGCACGTTCAACAGCCAGTACGTCATCAAATAGTAAATCGTGACAGTTAGAGGGTGTTAGGTGAGTCAGTGCGCGTCTTGGACGGTGAACTAGAACGCGGCGTAATTGACCTATTTCAGAACCTACATAGAACTTACTCATGATCGTCTCTCTCTTATATATTTGAATTACTTTTATCGCTAAGAGTAATTATTTATTTTCAGTTGAGAAGAATGAATTATTTATTCATATCTCTTGTCTGGAATTAATATTACGCCTGCTAGTCAGGTATTCTTAGAGATCTATCACAAATCGTTTTTTATCCCGCAGCCCTTTAAAATTAAGGGTTTTAACAAACTTTATGCACTTTCAGTTATGAATAATACATTCTAAATAGTTAGCAGTTAGGGAACTTTATGCACGCTTTTTTGACGAAACTTACTAGAATCTAATTTACGAGGGATTATATGCAGAATAGTTTTATTGATAAGAGTGTACTTAGCTTGGAAGTATGCAGTGTTTTTATTTAGATATTTAATTTTGGATGTGGAATTAATTGTTTATTAACAAAGTAAATGCGAATAAAGCTGTTGCGATCACATTTTAAAATCGGCTGTTTAAGTGTGTTTTTTGATAGAAAAGGGCATTAATCCTCGTCTGTTTATTAGGCTATTAATTACTTTAAATATAATTAACGCTAATAAGTGACTAACTATTTGTTTAAAAATCATGGTTGAAAATAGAGTGTTATTTCATCAAGAAAATTAGATGTTTAAAAGTAGGATTGATTCTTCTATTGCGAGTGCTTTGAGTTTAGTTGAGCTTGGCTACGAACAGAAGAACCTTGAATATCGCGTGTATGGCTTTGAGGAGCTGTTTCAGTGGCAGAGGGTTACATTGAGAGGGAACAATAAAAAAGCCGCTGTGAGAAGCGGCTTTGGATGAGAAAGGAGTGAAGTGCTGTTAGTTAGATCAGCGCACCAATACTCAGTACAACAATGCAGAACACCATCAATATACCGACTAGTGGCATCACCCATTTAACCCAGCGCACGTAAGGGACACGAGCAATCGCCAAACCACCCATCACCACCGCGGAGGTTGGGGTGATTAGGTTCACCAAGCCAGATGCAGATTGGTACGCAGTGATAACCAAGTCACGACCTACGCCAGCAAAGTCGGCCAGTGGTGCCATGATTGGCATGGTCAGTACCGCTAAGCCAGAGGTCGATGGCACTAAGAACGACAGTAGAATCTCTAAGAAGAACATCACGTTAATGAAGATAACCGAAGAAAGCCCCGTTACCATCTGTTCTGCTGAGAAGAGAATGGTATCGGTGATCATACCGCGGTCCATCACCACTACGATACCACGTGCAATACCTATGATGAGCGCAACGCCAAGTAGGTCGCGGGCACCATCAATGAAGCTGGTGGTAAACTCTTCTTCGCTCATGCGAGCCACAATACCAACGATGATGGTTGCTGCTAAGAACATCGCTGAGATCTCAGCCATCCACCATCCAGCAACGGATACACCGTAAATCATTACCGCGAATGAACCACCAAAAATGGTCAGAATCAGTTTACGAGTTGCGGTGAATTCCAGTTTTTCGCCACTTGCGTTGCCAAGGAAGTGCGCTTTGTTCTCTTCGTATTTGTCGTACACAATGGATTTGCTTGGATCGGCTTGAACCATTCTTGCGTAGCGCATCACGTAGGCGACACAGATACCCCAACCAATAATCAACATCGCAATACGCAACACGATACCGTCGGTAAATGGAATGCCAGAGGCGTTGGCAGCGATCACGGTTGCGAATGGGTTAATGGTTGAACCTAGTACCCCAATCCCTGCGCCAAGTAGTACCGTCGCAGCAGCCACCAGAGGGTCAAAGCGAGCAGCCATCATTACAGGCACCAACAATGTATAGAATGGTAGTGATTCTTCCGCCATGCCGTAGACAGTACCGCCTGCGGCGAACAGTGCCATCAGTATTGGTATCATCAACTCTTCTCGCCCTTCTAATCGGGCGGTAACGCGTTCGATACCGGCATCAATCGCCCCCGTCTTAGTTACTAGTCCTAAGAAGCCACCAATGATTAGGATGAACAGCGAAACGTCGATTGCCGCAGCTTCATAGCTATTGTGGTCGTAGAAGCCGTCAATAGGCGCGAGCAGTACATCAATCACGCCTTGAGGGTTACCTTCTACCGCTTGATAGGTTCCGGTTACGGGTACTTCTCGGCCTAGCTCTTCATTCATTGCACGGTCGTATTGGCCTGCTGGAACAATCCAGGTAAGCAGTGCGACGAACGCAATCAGAATAAATAGAATGGTGTAGGCAGAAGGGAATTTAAAGTTGGCAAAGAAGCCGCCCTTTTTTTTCTCGCTTGGTATCGTTTGAGTTGTCATGGCTATCTCCTTACATCATCTTAAATAGAAGTGATGTGAATTAGCGACTAATGATTTATAGATTGTAAATACACGGACACTTATAAAGCACTCAACGATATAAAGTTGCTGACTTTAAATTAAGGTTGTTTTTATATTTACTAATCCAAATGAAGTTAGATTTAATTTAGCTGCGGTTATTTTATTCCTTACTCCGGTGTTTAAGTTTGGTGCTGTTCACAAAAATAATGGCTAATAAAAGGGCTAAAAAATGGCAGAAAATCGTCAAGGTTTTTTGGTTAGTTAGCTTGGATTAATATTCGTTTTGGATTAACTGGAAGTGGAAGGAGATTGATTTGGTAGGTGTTGTTTATGATTAGGCAGAATAATCTTGGAATTTTATTCAAACTTTATTTTTAGGCGGTTTTTAAAGTTTATAATGGTTATTTGATGCGTATCAAATAACACATTGAGCAGAAAACAAAAAAGGAAGCCGAAGCTTCCTTTTAAATGTTCAATCACCAGCGAATGTTAGATAAACAGACCGCCGAATGCGAAGCCGAGTGCTACCGCAGTACTGATTGTTACCACACCTGGAATGAAGAATGGGTGGTTGAATACGTAGTTACCGATACGCGTTGAGCCTGTGTCATCCATCTCAACCGCTGCTAGTAACGTAGGGTAAGTTGGAAGTACGAACAGCGCACTTACCGCAGCAAAAGAAGCAACGGCTGTTAGTGGTGCTACGCCAATCGCTAGTGCTGCAGGCATCAGTGCAACTGTTGTTGCGCCTTGAGAGTAAAGCAGCATAGAAGCGAAGAACAGAACAAGAGCCAGCATCCATGGGTAGTCAGCCAGTAGAGCGCCTGCTACGTCTTTGATTTCAGCAACGTGTGCGTTTACAAACGTTGAACCTAACCAAGCCACACCAAGTACACATACACATGCCGTCATACCAGAACGGAACGTTGGTGCTGAAGAAATCTTCGCTGCATCAATCTTAGTGAACATCACGATAGCCGCTGCTGCTGCCAGCATTACAGACATGATCGCTTCGTTACGACCTAGCGCCGGGTTTTCAATTAGGCCAACAGAGCTAGAGATAGCCGCTGCGTAACAAACCACGAAACCAATTGCAGCTAGGAAGATGTACGTTGCTTTCTTCGCTGTAGGTAGAATTTCGCGTTTCTCTTCTGTTGCTAGCTTGATTAGACCTTTCTCTAGACGTTCTTGATAAACAGGATCGTCTTTCAATTCGCTACCCATGTAGTTAGCAACAACCGCACCAACCATACAAGCGATGAAGGTTGTTGGGATACAAACCATCAATAGCGTTAGGTAATCAACACCAAATGGTGCCAACATTGCTGCGAAAGCCACAACTGCAGCCGAGATTGGCGAAGCTGTGATAGCAATTTGAGAAGCGACAACTGCGATAGACAGTGGACGAGAAGGACGAACACCTTGGCCTTTCGCTACTTCTGCAATAACAGGAAGCGTAGAGAATGCTGTGTGACCAGTACCCGCCATTAATGTCATTACAAAGGTCACAATCGGCGCGTAAAAGGTGATGCGTTCAGGGTGTTTACGCAAAAAGTTTTCGGCAATTTGTACCAACCAGTCCATACCGCCAGCAACTTGCATTGCAGCAATTGCGGTGATAACTGACATGATGATCAAGATTACGTCGATCGGGATGAAAGATTGGCTTGTTGGAACGCCAAGAATAAGTGAAAGGGCAATAACACCAGCACCACCGGCAAAACCAATACCGATACCGCCAATTCTGGCCCCCAAAAAGATAAAGAGCAGGACGACAAACAGTTCTACTGCAATCATAAGTAACACCTCATTTAGATTTTATTATGTGAACATTCGCCGCTGGAATGTTCACATAATAGTTCTATGGTTTAGATTCAATTTGGCAAAAGCGCAACCAACGGAAATCCACAAAATAATCATGGTTAACCGTATTGGAGCCTAAAAAAGGGCTCCGTTTGGAACCCTTTCTCGCTAACTTTATTCGTAGCGCTTCGCTTTATACTGAGGATGCATCAAATTTTCAACAGAGAAAATGTCATCAAGTTCTTCTTCGGTCAATAAACCGCGTTCTAGAACTACATCACGAACACTCTTACCTGTTTCTGCACAGATCTTACCAACAATGTCACCTTCGTGGTGGCCAATGTATGGGTTTAGGTAAGTGACGATACCGATAGAGTTAAATACGTGCGCTTCACATACTTCTTTGTTTACCGTAATGCCGTCTACACACTTGTCACGCAGGTTCACACAAGCGTTTGTCAGAATGTCTAGAGACTCAAACATGCTTTGTGCAATAACAGGTTCCATTACGTTCAGTTGAAGTTGACCACCTTCCGCAGCGAAAGAAACCGTGTTGTCGTTACCTAGAACTTTGAAGCAAACTTGGTTTACTACTTCAGGTACAACTGGGTTTACTTTAGCAGGCATGATTGAAGAACCTGCTTGCAGTTCAGGTAGGTTTAGCTCGTTCAAACCAGTACGTGGACCTGAAGAAAGTAGACGCAAGTCGTTACAGATCTTAGATAGCTTAACTGCTAGACGCTTAAGTGCGCCGTGCGTCATTACGTATGCGCCACAGTCAGACGTTGCTTCGATTAAATCTTCAGCCGCTACACACTCTAGGCCTGTTACTTCTGCTAGGTGTTTCACTGCTAGGCCTTGGTAACCCGGTGCTGCGTTCAGACCTGTACCGATAGCCGTTGCGCCTAGGTTTACTTCAAGCAGTAGTTTTGAAGTGTATTCTAGGTTTTTGATTTCTTCATTGATGGTTACAGCCCAAGCGTGGAACTCTTGGCCAACCGTCATTGGAACTGCGTCTTGAAGCTGAGTACGACCCATCTTCAAAATCGTGTTGAATTCTTGGCTCTTAAGCTCGAATGCACCTTTTAGGTATTCGATCGCATCAATCAGTTTACGAACGCTGTTGTAAACAGAGATACGGAAGCCAGTTGGGTAAGCACAGTTTGTAGATTGGCTGCGGTTTACATGGTCGTTCGGGTTGATGAACTCGTATTGGCCTTTTTCTTTGCCCATAAGTTCAAGAGCCACGTTCGCAACAACTTCGTTTGCGTTCATGTTTACAGAAGTACCAGCACCACCTTGGAAAACGTCCGATGGGAACTGATCCATGCACTTACCCGTGTCTAGAATTAGGTCACAAGCTTGGATGATGTATTTAGCCACTTCGCTTGGAATTACACCTAACTCTTTGTTTGCTAAAGCCGCTGCTTTCTTAGTCATCACCATACCGCGAACGAATTCAGGTACATCTGAGATCGTTACATTTGAGATGTTGAAGTTTTCAACTGCGCGTAGAGTGTGGATGCCGTAGTAAGCATCAGCCGGAACATGACGTTGACCTAATAGATCTTCTTCGAGACGAGTAGCTTGAGGAGCTTCAACTTGAGCTTCTGATTGAGTAGCCATAACAGGATCCTTAGAGAATTATTCTGATTATATAGTTAGTTATTAGCCTATTCTGTGTGCAAATACTCCGTTCGCTAGAATATTGGGCTGATAAATCCGTCCTGACTTATGTGGCACATGATACTGTACTTAGCGCATAAAAATATTAAGTGGATCACCTTTTTCGGTTTTGTTTCGTCAATATTTTGCAAAGTTATTCTTGGTCAATAAACACGCTTATTTACAGGATAAATTTGAGATTGTTAGGGCTTTCAGCGTAAACTGCAAGTAACAAAGGAGGGCGTGTGTTTCCTATCTTATTATTACTATTTATCTTCGTACCCATCATTGAGATTGGGCTATTTATTCAAGTTGGTGGCTTCTTAGGATTGTGGCCAACTATTGCGTTGGTTTTGATCACTGCATTTGTGGGTGCATCGCTGGTTCGTAGCCAAGGCATTCAGACACTTATGTCTGTGCAAGGTCGCTTGCAACAAGGCGAAATGCCAGCACAACAGATTCTTGAAGGCGTGATGCTTGCAGTTGCCGGTGTATTGCTGCTGACTCCGGGTTTTATGACGGACGCACTCGGTATGTTGGTATTATTGCCAGCACCAAGAGCGATGATTGCCAAGAAAATGATGGAAAAAATGGTGGTGACCAACATGTCTGGTGGTTTCCATGCCGGTGGACAAGCTGGTTTTGGCCAGAGCCCATTTGGACAAGACCCATTCAATCGCGATCCATCTGACCAATCAAAAGACGGCAACACCTTTGAAGGTGAGTTTGAGAAGAAAGACGACGACAACGATCGTAACCGCTTAAACTAATTAATTTTTTCTCTCTTTATATAGAGGGAAAACAGAAAAGGCTCTTACCTTTATCCTTCGCAAGAAAGTGATAATGGTAAGAGCCTTTTTTATTGTCTGTCGCTAGCTGTTACTTACTGTTTACTATCGATAACAGATAACAGATAACAGATAACAGATAACAGATAAGCTTGAGTGTTCGGTTATACCGCGCCTTCAAAACCCATTTGTCGCCATGCTTCAAAAGCAATGATTGCCACTGCGTTAGACAGGTTCAGGCTGCGCGCGTCTGGCATCATTGGAATACGAATGCGTTGTTCCATTGGCATACTTTCGATGAATTCAGCAGGCAGCCCGCGAGTCTCTGGGCCAAACATCAACACATCACCTTGTTGGAATTTTGCATCAACGTGGTGACCTGTCGTTTTAGTGGTGCAGGCAAAGATGCGGAAGTCACCCTCGCGTTCATTCTCAAGATACTCAAGGAAAGCTTCTAGGTTCTTGTGACGTTTAACTCGCGCAAGGTCGTGGTAATCCAAGCCAGCACGACGAACCTTCTTCTCTTCAAAATCAAAGCCAAGCGGTTCAATCAGGTGCAGGTTTGCGCCGCAGTTAGCACATAGGCGGATGATGTTACCCGTATTGGGTGCAATTTCTGGTTCGTATAGAGCGATATCAAACATGTTGGTTCACAAGAGTAATCAAAGATAGCCCGAGTATACGGTGGCAAGCTGAGTGAGTACAGTTCACCACCATTCGCTTACGCTTTATTCGCGAGTGCTTGTGCGTAGTTTTCAGCAACCGCCTTCCAATTCACCACATTCCACCATGCGTTGATGTAATCAGGACGACGGTTTTGGTAGCTGATGTAGTAGGCGTGTTCCCAAACATCGAGCGCAAGAATCGGTTCGCCATCACTGACAACGGTATCCATCCACGGATTATCTTGGTTCGAGGTTGAGATGATCTTCAGTTGCCCTTGCTCTACCACTAGCCAAGCAAAGCCGGAGCCAAAGGTATTGATCGCCGCTTGGGCGAACTGATCTTGGAATGTCTCGAAATCACCGAAGGTACTCTTGATAGCCTCACCAAGCTCGCCCGTAGGTTCACCACCACCGTCTTGCGACATGCAATTCCAATACAAGATGTAATTGTAGTAGCCACCACCATTGTTACGCACGTCAGGGCTGTGCTGAGATATGTTGGCAAAGATCTCGGTCAGGGATTGCTGTTCTAGCTCGCTGCCAGACACCGCCGCAACAAACTTATCGTAGTAGGTTCTATGGTGCTTGCTGTAATGCACTTCCATTGTCTTAGCGTCAATGTAAGGCTCTAGGGCATCGTAAGCGTAGGGTAAAGCAGGGAAAGTGTGCGACATGGTAAATCCTCCTTAATTAGAGGATTTACCATAATGACAATCATTATCAACTGCGATCTTTGTGGGGGTATTACACCGGTAAGATAGGCAGAGTGATTTCGAGTTGTAATCCACCGAGCTGGCTGCGGGTTGCGGTGATGGTTCCGCTGTGTTGGCGAATCGCACTTTCAGTAATGGTTAATCCAAGCCCTGTGCCGCCAGAGTTTCTGTCACGCGCTGTTGAGACACGGTAGAAAGGTCTGAAGATAGAATCGAGTTCATCCTCTGGAACACCATCACCATTATCATTGACGCAAATTGTTAGCTGATCTTGCACCACATGGAACTGCACATCGACTTGGTCTTTGCCGTAGTAAATGGCGTTACGCGTAATATTGTCTAGCGCACTCATCAGTAGCTTAGGGTTACCCGAAATAGAACGCTCAGGGATCTCTGAGAACGTCAGCTGTTTACCCATCTGTTCGGCTTCAAACTGTGCGTCTTTTAAGATCTCTTCCCACAGGCTAGAGATAGGCTGAACCTCACGAGTAATGTGGCTGTCGACCTGCATGCGCGATAGCGTTAGCAGCTCACTGATCATCTGTTCCAAACGCTGTGCTTCGGTATCAATGCGTTCTAACTCTTGGCTCTCGCCTTGTTTACGAATCGCCAGTGCATTGGCCATGCGAAGACGTGTCAGTGGCGAGCGGAGCTCGTGTGAGATATCAGAGAGCAGGCGTTGTTGCCCCGAAATCATCTGGTTTACCGCTTCTACCATCTGGTTAAAGCTTTCACCAGCTTGTCTGAACTCTGAAGTACCTTTTTCGAGTGTTGGATCGACCTCGAATTGACCTTTCGCCACGCGTTGTGCCGCGCGTTCTAGCCTGCGAGCGGGTTGACTCAGTGCCCAAGCTAACCAAAGTAATAGCGGGGTACTCGCCAACATCACGGCAAGCAATAGCTGCAGAGGTCTATCAAACAGGCGCAGTAAGAATGGCGGTGGTTGGTTCCACTTCACTCCGGCATACATCAGCAACTCTTCACCAGCGAGAGTAATTGGCACTGGCCCTGCGACCATGTAGTGTCCGTAGAGTTTTTGCTTCGGTATCTCAGGGTTATCAATCGAGGTAACAAAGTTACGAATCGCCTTTAGCTTATAGTCTGAATGCCTTTTCGAGGTAAGGACTGCGCCCTCAAGATCGGTCAGGTAGATGCGAGCTCTAGAATCCTTGCGGCTGCGTGGCGCCTCCAGTTGGAAGACAATCTTGCCCAGATTAGGTTCTTTGGCGTAGCGTTTCTCTGTGATTTTAGCGATACGCTCGAGTTTATCGAGGTGATCTGCGGGCACATCTCGCGCGACTCGAGGGTCTAAATGGGGAAGTGACAGCACCGACAAAAGCACCAGTAACATGGTGAACCAAAAGATAGCAAAGATACGTCCATATAAGCTGGTGATTTTAGGTATACGCATTAATCTTCCTCTACCAATAAGTAGCCACGGCCTCGTAAGGTTTTGATACGTGATTTGCCGTCAGTGCGCTCAGGAATCTTCTTACGTAGATTAGAGATGTGCATGTCTATCGCGCGGTCAAACGCTGCGAGCCTTTTACCCAGCACATCCAAACTCAATGCTTCTTTGGTGATCACTTGCCCTGGGTTTTGGATAAGGTGACTCAGTAGGGCGAACTCGGTTGTGGTGAGGTCGATGAGCTCCCCATTGCAGTAGGCTTCTTGTTTGCCCGGGAAGACTTCGATGTCTTGATATTGAACTCTATCACTGGCCGCCTTAGGTGCGGTGTTGGTTTGAGTACGACGCAAGATAGCTCGAATACGAGCTAACAACTCTCGGTCACTGAAAGGTTTAGGCAGGTAATCATCCGCGCCAAGTTCAAGACCAATCACACGGTCGATCTCTTCGCCTTTTGCGGTCAGCATTAGTACCGGCGTTTCCCAATTTTCCCTCAGCTTTTTTAGCGTTTCCATACCATTAAGGCGCGGCATCATCACATCCAAAAGGACCAGATCAATCTCATCATTGATCGCTTCAAGCCCGGCATAGCCATCATTGGCTTCGGAGACAGTGAAGCCCTCAAAGCTCAAAATGTCTTTAAGTAAGCTGGTTAACTCTGTGTCGTCATCAATAAGAAGAATGTTCGCCATTGGGAAGCCTTAATCATTTAGTTAGGTTAATAATACTGCTAATTATTCGTCAACTTTCACTCTTTACGATTCTTTACGCTTTCTAAACGTCACTTTACGAGGGAAAGACTAATCTATATTCAAGCGCTGAGAAACAGACGCAACACATGACTTATTATACCGAATTGAGGCAACAATTATGAAAATGACTAAGAAACTTGTACTAGCAGCTGCGGCACTTCCACTTATTTTTGGTACAGCAAGCGCGTATGCTTACGGTGGTGGTGATAAAGGTGACCACAAAGGTATGCACGACAAGTGTGGCGGTTTCGATAAAAAAGTAATGCGCCAACTAGACCTAACCGACGCTCAAAAAGAACAGTTAAAAGAGATGCGTGAAGCAGACCGTGCTGAGATGAAAGCAAAGCGCGGTGCAAACAAAACGGCAAAAATGGCGCAAATGAAAGCGCATCACGAAAAGGTTCAAGCATTGGTACTGGCTGACAACTTTGACGAAGCAGCAGCAAACGACCTAGCAAGCCAAATGGTTGAGAAGCAAACTGAGCGTCGCGTAGCAATGCTTAAGAAGCAACACCAAATGATGAGCGTACTAACGGCTGAGCAAAAGACTCAACTGAAAGAAATCCAACAAGAGCGCATGACTAAGTGTGCTGACAAAATGGGAAAACGCATGAACAAAGACAAGTAATTCATTGCTTGAAAAATCAGCGTTGAATGAAAGTGTTTAGAAAGAAGCGGCCGAGTGCCGCTTTTTTTGATCCTTAAAAATGAATGTTTTACATCATAGCTGTCATATTCAATTGGTGGTTTGCAGGTTATACTTTGTGCTATCAGTCACTTTATAGCCAAGTTATGAAACAAGAATACGCACGTTTAGTTACGCTCGCCGCTTGGGCAGCCACCACCATCGCCACTATTTTATTGATAGTGAAAGTCGCAGCGTGGTGGGTAACAGGTTCTGTGAGTCTGTTGGCTTCCGTCGTGGACTCCATGCTTGATATCGCAGCCTCTGTCGTTAACCTTATCGTGGTTCGCTACTCTCTGCAGCCTGCCGACAAAGAGCACACCTTTGGTCATGGTAAGGCCGAATCCCTAGCTGCATTAGCGCAAGCGATGTTTATTTCAGGCTCAGCATGTTTCCTTATTCTCAATGGCATTGAGCGCTTCTTCCGACCTCATGAACTGAACTCTCCAGAAATTGGTATCTACGTCAGCCTGTTCGCGATAGTGATGACCTTTGGTCTGGTTCGCTTCCAAAAACATGTGGTCAACAAAACGGGTAGCCAAGCTATTGCAGCCGATTCATTGCACTATCAATCAGACCTTTATATGAACGCCGCGATTATGCTGGCACTGGCATTGAGTTGGTTTGGGCTTGGCCAAGCGGACTCTGTATTTGCGGTGGGTATAGGTATCTACATTCTGTACAGCGCTTATCAAATGGCGATGGAAGCGGTTCAGTCTCTGCTTGATCATAAGCTGCCAGATGATGAGCTGAAACAGATTAAAGAGACATCATTGAGCGTGGAAGGCGTGTTGGGTGTGCATCAATTACGAACGCGTCGCTCGGGGCCAATACGCTTCATCCAACTGCATCTAGAATTGGAAGATAATATCCCACTTATTGAAGCGCATCGCATTTCTGACGAAGTAGAGGCTAAGCTTATCTCCGTGTTCCCTGATGCTGATGTATTAATTCACCAAGACCCGTATTCGGTCGTATTTGGACCAGAGAAGCAGCAGAAATTCCACTCGTGGTAATGCGTGCTAAAAATCAGCGGGCAAATGGTAAGTGAGTGGCTTTTGAACTAAAGTGAGTAAAAATTATTAACTGTTAGGTGATTCAAAAACCACCTTAGTAACAATTAATGTTGATTCTGATGTGAATCAACAAAGTTATTGAGTAAAACTGTAATACTCTTACAGAAGTAGAAATGTTACATAATTTTACGCGATTTGAGTGCTATTCCTGTTGAGGAAATGTAACATAACGCACAAATATAGATTTAAAATCTTGTTGATATACAATCAGCAAGAACAAGAATTGAATAATAGATTCCCAAAAATCGAGGGTGAGCATGATTAAGAAGATCGGTGTTTTGACCAGTGGTGGTGACGCTCCAGGTATGAACGCAGCAGTTCGCGGCGTTGTTCGTACTGCGTTATCAGTTGGCATTGAAGTTTACGGTATTTACGATGGCTACCAAGGCCTTGTTGAAGACCGTATCGAAAAGCTTGACCGTTCAAGCGTATCTGACGTGATCAACCGTGGTGGTACTTTCTTGGGTTCTGCACGTTTCCCTGAATTTAAAGACGTTGCTGTTCGTGAGAAAGGCATTGAGAACCTTAAGAAGCACGGTATCGAAGCACTTGTTGTTATCGGTGGTGACGGTTCTTACATGGGTGCTAAGAAGCTGACTGAAATGGGTTACCCATGTATCGGTCTTCCAGGCACAATCGATAACGATATCGCGGGTACTGACTACACAATCGGTTACCTAACAGCGCTTAACACTGTTATTGATTCAATTGATCGTCTACGTGACACGTCTTCTTCTCACCAACGTATTTCTATTGTTGAAATCATGGGCCGTCACTGTGGTGACCTTACGCTTATGTCAGCAATCGCGGGTGGTTGTGAGTACATCATTACTCCAGAGACTGGCCTAGATAAAGAACAGCTTATCAGCAACATCCAAGATGGTATTGCGAAAGGTAAGAAGCACGCAATCATCGCTCTAACTGAGCTAATGATGGATGCTAACGAACTGGCTAAAGAGATCGAATCTTCAACAGGTCGTGAAACTCGTGCAACGGTTCTTGGTCACATCCAACGTGGTGGTCGTCCTACAGCATTTGACCGTGTACTTGCTTCTCGCATGGGTAACTACGCTGTTCACCTTCTTCAAGAAGGTCACGGTGGTCGTTGTGTTGGTATCGAGAAAGAAGAACTTGTTCACCACGACATCATCGACTGTATCGAGAACATGCAGAACCCAGACCGTTCTGAGCTGTTCCGCGTTGCAGAAGAGTTGTTCTAAGCCACGTTTAGCGTTCGCTTAAAGAATTTAAAAACCGCTGATTATTCAGCGGTTTTTTTGTGCCTGCCGTTTGGGTTTCAGAAACGACAGGTAATAAAAAAGGCCAACCTAAGTTGACCTTTCATCTAATCTAAACGGTGATGTTTAAATTAAGCTTTTGCTTCAGCTGCTGCTTTAGCGATAGCTGCGAAGCTTTTCGCGTCTAGAGCTGCGCCGCCAACTAGAGCACCGTCGATGTCTGGTTGTGCGAAGTAAGCTGCTGCGTTTTCTGGCTTAACAGAACCGCCGTATTGGATAACAACTTTCTTAGCAACTTCTTCAGATTTCTCTGCGATGTGTGCACGGATTTGAGCGTGGATGCGTTGTGCATCTTCAGCTGTAGCTGCTTTACCAGTACCGATAGCCCAGATTGGTTCGTAAGCGATGATAGCGCCTTCAAGAGCTTCAACACCTTGAGTGTTGATAACAGCGTCAAGTTGACGAGCACATACTGCAACAGTTTCGCCTGCTTCGTTTTGTGCTTCAGATTCACCGATACAAAGAACTGGAGTTAGGCCGTTCTCTTTTAGGAATGCGAATTTCTTAGCTACGAACTCATCTGATTCGTTGTGGTATTCACGACGCTCAGAGTGACCGATGATGATGTGAGATGCGCCGAACTCTTTAAGCATTGCTGGAGACATGTCGCCAGTGAATGCACCGCTGTTGTTTAGGTCAGAGTTTTGAGCACCTAGGATGATCGCGCTGCCCGCTTCAGTAAGCGTACGCTCTGCTAGATCAACGAAAAGTGCTGGTGGAGCAACTGCTACGTCTACGCCTGTTACGCCTTCAAGTTCAGCGTTAAGACCGTTTAGTAGATCAACAACCATTTCTTTGCTGCCGTTTAGTTTCCAGTTACCCATAACTACAGGATGACGCATAGGAATATCTCCAAAGTATTTAAATAAATCGAATGTAAAAAAGTAAACTTTATTACGAAATAATATAACAGATTAATATCAACAGATCATGACTGTGGTCATGACTTTCTTGGATCTTACTCAATGGTCAGAGTAGATTTTGAGCATATATCAGTGATCCGGCAGACAGAATAATAGCTAACTTCTCGGATTTTTCATCGTTAGTTGTTATTAAGGGACAAACGATTGCGTTAACAACAGGAAGTAACAATGCCGAATCTAGTTCTAGAGTACTCCAATTCAGTGGATGAGCGAGTAAATATCCAAGGCTTACTGGAAGATCTCCACCAAGTCGCTCTCACATGTGGCTTGTTTGATGTGCCATCAGTGAAATCTCGTTCACTGCGTTGCCATAATTGGTTGGTCGGTGATGAGGAAGATAGTGTAGACTTTATTCATATCAGCTTTGAGTTACTTTCGGGACGAACGGAAGAGCAAAAGCGAGAATTGTCACGATCGTTAATGCAGATCCTGCAAGAACAAGCGAGTCATGTAAGAAGCTTAACGGTGAATATTCGTGATATGGATAAAAGTTGCTTTCAAAAAGTAATAAACTAACCATTGCTGCTGACTTTTAGCGGCGTATAAATTTGAGTATTTAAGATGTCGATGAAAGAATTACTGCTCTCTTTCAAGGGGAGAATTGGTCGTAAGACTTACTGGATTTGGAATGTTTTCTACTACATAGCGATTACCGGTTTTGCTTCAGGTATCTCTGTGTTGTTCCCTGCTTACTCTTATATCCTGCTACCAATCATCCTATTGATGCTTGTGATCCCAGACCTTGCGGTAACCGCTAAGCGCTGGCACGACCGCAATAAGTCTAATTACTGGCTACTATTGAATGTGCCATTAGTATTGGGTCGTTTAGCTTCGCCAATGGTTGCAACGACGACAGAGCCGGTATCGCCAATTCATATGGCGGCAACCGTCGCGGCATTAGTGTGTGGTTTCTGGATTCTGATTGAGTGTGGTTTGTTGAAAGGTACAGAAGGCCGTAATGACTACGGCGAAGACCCATGTGAATATTGAACAGCGAACCAATAAGAAGGGGGCATTACGCTCCCTTTTTCTTTTTAGTGCTTTGCTAATTTCAGTACATTTTAGGTTCGGTATTCGGCTTAAAAGGCACGACATTTTCAGGCAGAGATTCTTCAAAGCCGCAGCGCCCTTCGAGTGCATCTTGGAACTTACAGACCTGACAGCGCAGCTCTTGCATGAGTACGACATTGGCGTGGTGTGGGTTTTTACAACGGCTAACCACTAAGTCGATGTGACTTTGCTGCGCACGAAGTCGGTCTTGCATCACGTCTGAAGCCGAACAAATCATCTGTTCGCACATCTCGTGTTTGAATTGATTGAATGCTTTCGGGTCGCTTTTCGCGAGTTGGACAAGTTCATCAAAGGGTGGCAGTTTTTGAGCGGGTTGTGGATGCGCCATCATTCCTTCCTTAGCATTAAGCGTGTTTCATATGCTCTAAGCTTAAGAAAGAAATCTGTACAAATTTTAATCTATTTGTATTTTCTCAATATTGAGACGGTATTAGCCGATTACCTTTGCAATCAAAGGGCGGGTGTTAAGGTGTAAGTGCAGCGTCGTTCGCCAGCAATGATGTGCTCTGTACGGCTCACGTGACACTCATCTTTTAGTAACTCAGTAAACACGTTGAGCTCAGATTGGCACAGGCTAGGGCAGCGAGTTGCAGCCTTACAGATAGGGCAGTGGTTCTCAATCAAGATGTAGTGATCATCATGCTCTTGAAGCTCAGCCATGTAGCCTTCGTCTTCACGAAGCTGGGTGAGTTTTTTAAGCTTGCTGATGAGTGAATCACAGCCAGACAGCGCAGTTTGATACTGCTTAAGAGTGTGTTGTTCACGCTCGGCAGCAACCTTAGCCAGCCCTTCTTTACCAAATAGATTCTCGACAGCATCAATCACTTGAATAGTGAGTTCACCATGTCGGTCTGAAAATTGGTTATGACCTTGTTGAGTCAGGGACCAGTGGCGAGTCGGGCGACCCACTTTCACTTTCACATCATGAAACGCAAGAATACCGTCATCTTCCAGGCTTTGCAGATGTTGCCTTGCCCCCATTGTCGTCATGCCAAATTCTTCTGACAGTTGTTTCGCGGTTACCGCGCCTTGACGCTTAATGGTCTGTAAGATTCTGTCGCTTGTTTTCATACTATCCCTACCTAATGAACCTTACTATTATGAGGCAAGGTGTTTATAAAGCAAACCATTTACTATATTGATGATAATTTACTCTATAGATAGCGTTTTACTCTATTGGCTGCCATGGTCAGATTCTGGTGCGCTAATAAAACAAAAGGCTGATACTAGGTATCAGCCTTGGAATATTCTGTTTCACCGAATTTAGGCTTACAGGATATGACCTACTACTTCTGGATCTTTACGCTCTAGGTAGTGGATAGATTTGATGCGGCGAATTGTACGGCAGCGGCCACGGATAAGCAGGGTTTCTGTGGTTGCGATATTACCTTGACGAGAAATACCTTCTAGCAAGTCACCCTTAGTGATGCCTGTTGCTGAGAATACAACGTTGTCGCTGCGTGCCATGTCTTCCATCTTCAATACGATACCCGCCGTTACGCCCATTTCTGCGCAGCGCTCAAGTTCAAGTTCACCGTGCTTGCGGTTCTCTTCTGTGTCGCCTTTCACTTCGTGGCGAGGTAGAAGACGACCGTGCATGTCACCGTCGAGTGCGCGAATTACCGCCGCCGAGACCACACCTTCAGGTGCGCCGCCGATGCAGTACATGACGTCTACTTCACTGTCTGGCATACAGGTTAAGATAGAAGCCGCAACATCACCGTCTGGCACAGCAAATACACGAACGCCCATTGCTTGCATGTCGGCGATGACTTGATCATGACGAGGCTTAGCAAGCGTGGTTACGACTAGAGTATCAAGTGTTTTACCTAGTGCTTTAGCGATGTTTTCTAGGTTTTCTGTTAGTGGCAGTTCTAGGTCAATCACGCCTTTAGCGCCAGGGCCAACAACCAACTTTTCCATGTACATATCAGGCGCTTTAAGGAAGCTGCCTTTTTCGCCCGCAGCCAATACAGCCAATGCATTTGATTGGCCCATTGCTGTCATGCGTGTCCCTTCAATTGGGTCAACTGCGATGTCGACAGCGTCGCCGCCCACACCTACGTTTTCGCCGATGTATAGCATAGGTGCATCATCGATTTCACCTTCGCCGATAACAATCTCACCGCTAATTTCGGTTTTGTTTAATAGGCTACGCATTACTTCTACAGCAGCGCCATCTGCAGCGTTTTTATCGCCACGGCCAAGCCACTTGTAACCAGCTAGTGCTGCACCTTCTGTGACACGAGAGAATGACATTGCTAAATCGCGTTTCATGCGGACTCCAAAATTTTCAAAGGGGGAATAGAAATTTCGCGGCGAATTTTACCATATCCAAAAGGAAACGTTTGCCTTTTTGTTTTTTGGAGATTGCTCTCGATCAATTCGCAGTGGAAAACAGTTATTATTCATCAAAATAATCGGTTTGCCGTTGTGGCGGTAATCGTTCACGTCAATATTCGGTAAAAAGTGCTGTTTTTTTCATCGAATGGCGCAAAATATCGAATATATTGAGTGTTTATCCTTGCTCTGCTGAGTAGAATGGGGAAATAAGTGGAGTGAACCTTCACCATCAAACGGATAACTTAAAGGTAGGCCAGAATGTCTTTTGAAGTACTAGAGCAGCTAGAAGCAAAAATTCAAACAGCAGTAGATACAATTGCACTTCTTCAAATGGAAGTGGAAGAGCTTAAAGAAGAGAAACAAGCACTAGCAACAGAAGCTGGTGAGCTTAAAGCAAGCCGTCACGAGCTAGAGCAAAAAACTCAGCAAATGCAGGAAGAGCATTCAGCATGGCAAGATCGCATCCGTAACCTTCTTGGTAAAATGGATGAAGTAGAGTAATCGACTCTTCAGATTTAAAAAAACGCCCGCTACTCAGTAGCGGGCGTTTTTGTTTGTGTTCTTATGATTTGTTTTATTATTTGAAGCTGAGTGAGAGTTACTCGACGTCTTCTTCCTCGACATCCAAATCGAGTTCTACATCTAGAGGTTCGGCAGAAAGAATGATGCCAGTGTTGTCTGCGTAGAGGTAATCTTCAGGTAAGAAGGTCACGCTGCCAAAGTTCACTGGAACGTCTAATTCACCGACACCTTCTTGGCTCGCACCAACAGGGATAGAAGCCAAGGCTTGGATACCTAGGTTCATGTCTTCAAGCTCATCGACTTCACGAACGCACCCGTAAACCACAATCCCTTCCCACTCATTGTCTTCGGCAAGTAGGGCTATCTCAGCATCGATCAGCGCTTTACGTAGTGAGCCGCCCCCATCGATTAACAACACACGCCCCAGACCGTCTTGCTCTAGTACAGAGCGAATCAAAGCGTTGTCTTCAAAACACTTTAATGTCGTGATCTGTCCTGCGAAGGATGCACGTCCACCGAAGTTGCTGAACATTGGCTCCACGACATCAACTTGATCCAAATATATGTCGCACAGTGCTGAAGTGTTGTATTCCATTAGTATACCTTTTGAACAATGAGCTTACTTTGAGTATATCGGCGCTTGATCCCTTTGCAATGATTAGTCTCATTTAACTCAATAGAGTTTGAGCTACGACAACCCCTGCAAACAATAGGTTAGTGACCAGTGAGCATTTCACAATCACGGGCATCATTGGTGCAATTTGCGCTGGCTTTTCGGTTTCCCAAACGGCTTTGCCATGCTTGTAAACAATAATAATGCTCAGCAAAAACGGCAGGCTGATCCAGACCGGTTTTTCTTGAATAAGCAGGTAGATAGCGAAAGACGCAAGGGCGAGGCCAAGCAGAGCAAAATGATAGTGTTTGGCTTTGCGTTGTCCTAGGCGAACCGCCATGGTGCGCTTACCACATTCGCTGTCGTTTTCGATATCACGCATGTTGTTGATATTGAGTACCGCAACCGCCATCAAGCCACAGCCCAATGCCGGAAGGAATAGGCTTGGTTCAACATGGCCAGTGTGCAAGAAGTAAGTCCCTGAAACACCTAATAAACCGAAGAAGATAAATACCGATAAGTCGCCAAGGCCAATATAGCCATAAGGCTTATTACCGACGGTATAAGCGATGGCAGCAACAATGGCTAATATGCCTAACGCAATGAAAGATAAGATACTTTCAATCGAGGTTAAGGCATGAAAAATAAGAATCAGCCCAGCGACCATAGTAAACACGATGTTGAGGATGATCGCTTGCTTCATGGTTTTCGCTGTTACCGCGCCAGATTGCATGGCACGTGTTGGCCCCAGACGATTTTCGTTGTCTGTGCCTTTTACGGCGTCGCCATAGTCATTGGCTAGGTTCGATAAAATCTGTAATAGGGTGGCGGTTAAAAATGCCAGTAGGGCTATCGATAAAGAAAACTGACCACCGGCGAACGCTAAACTACTTCCTGTAAGAATAGAGACAAGTGCGAGAGGCAGAGTTTTTGGTCGTGCGGCATCAAGCCAGATCAGTAGAGATTGTTTCATCGTAGGTCTAATTCTTTGTAAGTCTTCGTTTCATACTGTGATTTGAGTATACGCCCATTTTTCGGGTAATAAAAAGCCCACTCGAAAGTGGGCCTTGAATTCGCTTATTAGCTGCTATTTCTTTGAGATAGAGCAATAAGTTAGAGTTTGGTGTGCTACAGGATGAAGCTGCTTAGGTCTTCGTCTTCAACGAATTCGCCAAGTTTCGATGTTACGTAAGCTTCATCAATCACTAGCTTGCTGCCAGCTTTGTCTGTTGCTTCGAATGAAATCTCATCCATTAGACGCTCCATCACTGTGTGTAGACGACGCGCACCGATGTTCTCAGTGGTTTCGTTTACGCGCCATGCTGCGTCCGCAATCTGGTTGATGCCATCTTCAGTGAACTCAATGTTGACATCTTCTGTTTTCATTAGGGCAATGTATTGCTCTGTTAGAGATGCTTTTGGCTCAGTTAGGATGCGTTTGAAGTCATGTGCTGATAGTGCTTCAAGTTCTACGCGGATTGGTAGACGACCTTGTAGCTCAGGGATCAGGTCAGATGGCTTAGCCACTTGGAATGCGCCTGATGTGATAAACAAGATGTGGTCAGTTTTAACCATACCGTGCTTGGTTGATACTGTGCTGCCTTCGATAAGAGGCAGTAGGTCACGCTGAACACCTTCGCGAGATACATCTGGGCCTGAACTGTCGCCACGCTTACAGATTTTGTCGATCTCATCGATGAATACGATGCCGTTGTTTTCAGCGTTGAAGATCGCGTTCTCTTTCAGCTCTTCTTGGTTCACAAGCTTCGCAGCTTCTTCTTCCGTCAGTGCTTTGAATGCGTCTTTGATTTTCATCTTACGCTTTTTCTTGGTGTCGCCCGCTAGGTTTTGGAACATGCCTTGCAGCTGGTTTGTCATCTCTTCCATGCCTGGAGGTGACATGATTTCAACGCCCATTTGCGGTGCGGCTACATCAACTTCAATCTCTTTGTCATCTAGCTTACCTTCACGCAGTTTCTTGCGGAAAATCTGACGAGTGTTTGAAGAGGTTGTGTCTTCAGTTGATTGCTCGTTCTGACCCCAAGCATCACGCGCTGGTGGTAGAAGGGCATCAAGAATGCGTTCTTCAGCTTGTTCTTCAGCGCGGTATTGTACTTTTTCCATCGCTTGTTGGTGCGTCATCTTGATCGCAACGTCCGTTAGATCACGGATGATGGTTTCAACTTCTTTACCAACGTAACCCACTTCGGTGAACTTAGTCGCTTCTACCTTGATGAAAGGCGCGTTTGCTAATTTCGCTAGGCGGCGAGCGATTTCAGTTTTACCTACACCCGTTGGGCCAATCATCAGGATGTTTTTTGGCGATACTTCAACACGTAGGCTTTCTTCAAGCTGCATACGGCGCCAGCGGTTACGAAGAGCGATAGCCACTGAGCGCTTAGCGTTGTCTTGGCCGATAATGTGGCGATTGAGTTCGTGAACAATTTCGCGAGGAGTCATCTCAGACATGGTTTTTCCTTAATTCTTTAATCACTGTTGAATACAACGTTATTGATGGAAGCGGTCGTTACTCTGGCTTTGGCAGCTCAACGGTGCTTTCTAGTTCTTCAATAGTGTGGTGATGGTTGGTGAAGACACAGATGTCGCCTGCAATGTTCAGCGACTTTTCTGCGATTTCACGCGCATCTAAATCAGTATTTTCTAATAGTGCAGTAGCGGCTGCTTGAGCGAAGTTTCCGCCCGAACCGATCGCAATCAGGTCGTTCTCAGGTTGAACTACGTCACCGTTACCTGTGATGATCAGTGAAGCGGTCTCATCCGCTACTGCTAACAGTGCTTCTAACTTACGTAGAGCACGGTCGCTACGCCAATCCTTCGCTAGCTCAACTGCCGCTTTGGTGAGATGGCCTTGGTGCATTTGCAGCTTGCTTTCAAATTTTTCGAATAGCGTGAAAGCATCAGCCGTACCGCCAGCAAAACCGGCCAGTACTTTGTTGTTGTATAGGCGACGTACTTTACGGGCGTTGCCCTTCATTACTGTATTGCCCAGAGATACTTGTCCATCACCCGCGATGACGACTTTATTATTACGACGTACAGATACAATGGTAGTCACGAGTCGACCTCTTTTGATTATTATTTATGGTTACTACTTATATGTGGCTCCACTATCATGAATTCAAGTGCCACTTTTAATGGTATGTCATATCAAAAAAACTAAATGTTACCAGTTGTTTCAAACATCCATTACCTGTTGAGCCTATGTGTGGCAAGGGTTGGTGGGTTAATAGTTTGTGATAAATATAAAAAAAGATAAAACAAATTTCTAACGTGAAATGGTTAACACTTTTTGTTTGATTTATAAGGAATGATGTTCACTAATCAGTGGTATTCACTGCATAAGGAGTAGTGTGATGAATAGTGACAATATCAGTTTTTTTAATAGAGATATGGATCTGGATGAGCTGTCTATACTGCATCATCTGATGTATCAGGAGGCGGGCGAGTGTTCAACAGAACATCTAAAAAACTCGGTCAACGTTTTTCTTAAACGTCCATTTCCTAACGTTTTAGCGCACTTGGATTTTTTTGGTTACATCGAGATAAATAAGGAGCAGGTCTACCTGACTGACTTTGGGCTTGAGTACTACGAACAAGTACCTCAGTTTCGTTAAAACGCACTCTTTTGATTAACATACTGGTATTGCTTGTGCGATGAACTATTGAACGCTTTCAAACAGCAATAGGGGGAATCCTCTTCCCCCTATTATATATTGAGTTGATTAAGACCCGTCTTTCCAAATAGCGCAAGGTTCAATTTTCGCTCGTTGCAGCTTATGGCGATCGCGTTCTGCGTCACGCTTCAACTTGTATGGCCCTAAAACCACACGGTACCAGCTACTGCCATCTTTCTTGCGGATCTCACTTGAGATACCTTGGAAGGCAATATCCAACTTACGTGCTTCTGCCTGCGACGAGGTTTTGTAAGCGCCACACTGCATGATGTAAGGGATCTTAGAGATCTGTTGCTCTTTGGCTTTTACTTCAATCTCGCGGCTTGGCAGCGTTTCAACGTAGTCCCACTTCTCTTCAGGAGGCGGCGGAATCACTTTCGCTGGTTTTGGCTTAGGTTTTGGTTTGGTTGCCACAGGCGTTGGTGCAGGCGGCTCAGGATCATTACTCAATAGGTAAAGTCCGTAACCAAAACCACCGGCAAGGAGGATCGCCAAAAGACCACTGCGCCAAGGTTTACGGCGAGGGGCTTGTTTTTTGGTCGGTTTTTTCGTGCCACGACCGCGCTTTACATAATCTCTATTAGCCACAAGACAATTCAATAGTTGCTGATTCTGCCCTCATGGTAATCCAGATTGCGCGAGGATAATAGTGCAGAAATGGAAGCGGCACATCAAAATGTGCCGCAGATTTATAAGGGTATTTCTAAGGGTTATATTCGAGGTGGCGCTGTACTGCCTCGAACCACTAATTTAGCTTCAAGCAGACGCGAACCTGCTTGCACATCGTTGCCTTTTAATAGATCAAGCATCATCAACATCGCTTGGCGTCCAATCTCATAACGAGGCTGAGAAATGGTGGTTAGCGGTGGATCGCAGTATTGAGCGAATTGGATGTCATCGAAGCCGACAATCGATAGGTCTTGAGGAACGCGCAAGCCCAGCTTCTTCGTTTCTTGAATCGCACCAATCGCCATCGCATCGTTGTGACAGAAGATAGCTGTAGGTTGTTCAGGAAGTGCCAGTAATTGACGAACCGCTTGAGCGCCCGCTTCAAAGGTGAAGTCACCGACCGTGCTATAGGCTGGATTCATTGAGACTCCGGCGCGACGCAGCGCTTGCTGGTAGCCTTGTTGGCGGAACTTACACAGTGTTGCCGATACTGGTCCTGAAATTTGAGCAATACGCTTATGACCTAACTGAGCTAGGTAGTTCACCGCTTCAAAGGCAGAGGTCAGGTTATCGATGTGTACCGTAGGCAGTTCAAGCTCAGGGGCAAACTCACACGCCATTACCATCGGCGGTAAATTCTTTTGTTCAGGTTTGCTGACATCAAACGGATGGTCAGTACCCAGCAGCAACATGCCGTCGGCTTGTTTGGTGAAAACTAAGTTAACAAACGAAGACTCGCGCTTCTTTTGCTGGCCGCTATCACCCAGTAGAACAAGGTAATCATTTTCTACTGCGGCATCTTCGATACCACGAATGATCTCGGCGAAATAAGGGTCACAGATATCAGGAACAATAGTGATGATGGTTTTTGATTCGTTGCGACGTAAGTTTCTAGCTAATGTATTGGGTGAGTATCCAGCTTCAAGTACTGCTGTTTCCACTCGTTTGCGAGTCGAAACTGAGACTTTCTCAGGGTTCATCAATGCACGTGATACCGTGGCTGTTGAGACGCCTGCTAGCTGGGCAACATCCTTCATTGTCGCCATAAATTAAACCCTCTTTTAAGTTCCTTTGCCGCCTAAGCATCTAAGGCGTGAATAATAAATGTAATCGAATAGATATTATGAAAGTGTTGCTAACACTTTTTTTATTGCAATATTTTATTCGTTTAATCCGTGTAAAGTTACGGCTAGATTAACAAAAATCACATGACTAGTGTGAAGTTGCTCACGATAAATATGAAATATTTGTGAACAAACTTATCGTTAGTTTTAACCCAAGTGGGTTTAGCTCAAATCTTGCGGCTCAATATCGAGTGACCAACGGACTTTTTTCGCAGCAGGTAACATATTGATGGCCGGCTTGGCACTCATTAATAGCTTCTGCATTAACGAGCGCGTCTGAGTTTGTAAGATTAACTGCCAGCGAGATTTGCCCGCTCGTTTTGCTAACGGAGCCGGGGTTGGCCCTAACACCATGCAATATTGATCAAACAGCGGGTGCGATTCCAATGTGTGACGAACTTGACGTAAGAACTCTTCCACCAAGCGCGTGTCGTTCGCTTCTGCTCTAAACAGCGTCATAAAGGTATAAGGTGGCAACATAGCCTGTTTACGCTCTGCCAAGGCCGTTTGAGCAAAGTGGTTATAATCTTTATGTAGTAGCGCCTGCAGCAGCCCGTGTTCTGGGTGGTGCGTTTGTAAGATCACCTCACCTGGCTTACTAGCACGACCTGCACGACCAGCCACTTGAATAAAAAGCTGAGCAAGACGCTCAGAGGCTCGGAAGTCACTGCTGTATAAAGAGCCATCGACATCCAATAACGCCACGAGTGTCACATCAGGGAAATGGTGGCCCTTAGCAAGCATCTGCGTACCGATAAGAATTTGATATTCCCCCTTACGAATCGACTCTAGTGCGCTTTCTAAGCTGCCTTTACGGCGGGTGCTGTCACGGTCAATACGAATGGTTTTGTATTCAGGGAATAGTTGGCCAAGCTGAGCCTCTAACTGCTCGGTACCGACACCCACAGTCACTAAGTTCGCAGACCCACAACCTTGGCAATTGTGCACGATATGCTGTTGCGAGCCACAATGGTGGCAGCGCATTTCATTACTGTATTGATGGTAGGTATAGTACGCATCACAGCGCTTACACTCGGCTGTCCAACCACAATCGTGACACATCAATGCCGGAGAAAATCCTCGGCGGTTGAGAAACAACATCACTTGGTTGCCAGATTTTAGGTGTCGTTGCATCTCTGCAATCAATGACGCAGACAAGCCGCTTTCTAGGTATTCACCTTTTACATCTAGCACTTTATTGGTGGTTGGCAGTGCAACACCCGCACGTGAAGTAAGGGTGAGATAACTGTATTTACCAATCTGAGCGTTGTGCAGTGTTTCAAAGGCCGGAGTCGCCGAGCCTAACACTATTGGAATCTGTGCTTTATGAGCACGCATGATCGCCACATCTCGAGCGTGGTAGCGCAGGCTATCTTGCTGTTTATAAGAGGCGTCGTGTTCTTCATCGACAATGATAATGCCCAGATCCGCAAACGGCGTGAACAGAGCCGAACGGGTACCAATCACGATGCCCGCTATTTTATCACGCGCCGATAACCAAGCATTCAGTCGCTCAGAATCGTTTAAACCTGAGTGGATAACCTCAACAGGCACATTAAAGCGTCGTTTAAAGCGGTTAATTGTTTGAGGGGTGAGGCCAATCTCAGGCACGAGTACTAACGCTTGTTTACCTTGATCGAGAATCGGCTTAATCATATTCAGGTAAACCTCGGTCTTACCTGAGCCAGTGACGCCTTCTAACAGGAAACAACCAAAGTCGGTTTGGCTATTTACGGTCGCAATCGCGATGGCTTGTTCAGCATTGAGCTTAGGTTTGTCTTGGTCGTTTTCAAGATCAACTGGCCACGCCTGACGCTTCGGCTTTTTCTCTACCGATTCAATCCAGCCTTTCTCTTCTAGTGTCTTGAGTACGGCGCTGCCAACTTCTTCATCAATGAACTCTTGATGGGGAACGGGGCCGTGCTCAAGCATGTGCATCACTTTGGCTTGTTTGACTGCGCGACCAAAACCTTGCATCAGTTGGTCTTTGCCTGATGGAGTTAACTGCCACTCAACCAGCGTTGCGAAGTCGGCGGCTTTGCCTTTTCTTAGAGCGCTCGGAAGGGCGTTAGCAAAGGTCTCGCCAAGAGGGTACTGATAAAATTGACTGCACCACATTAACAGTGAATAGACAGATTCCGGCCAAACGGGTTGGTTGTCTAATAAGGCTTTAATGGGTTTGAGCTTGTCTAGCTCGAATTCAGATTCGTTAACCAGAGCCGTTACAATACCGGTTAAGGTTTGTCGTCCAAAAGGCACAGAGACTCGTCCACCAATAATCGGAAATAGATGGCTAGGAATCTTGTAATCGAACTGCTTGTCGAGTGGAACAGGCAGTGCCACGCGGGCAATCATTGGACGCATAAAGGGACGGCTTTATCTGAGTTGACGAGAGCGAACAGTCTAAAGGATAAGGCGGTTAAATTCGAGAAGCAGTTTGGATGAAGGCGGCGAGTTAACGTATACAGACAACGACAGCTCGAAATCTCAGGGCGATAAAGGAAATAAAGAGAGAATTGGTGAAAAATGTATCAAATCAGTTGATCCTGCCTTTTAGATTCATTACTATACTGCGCCTTAAAGGTATGGCTTCATCACTCTTTTGTGTCGATGCGGTGTCTTTATTTCTTTTTTAAACTACGTGTGGTGTGCGGCTTAGAATCGTATAGCGACACGGCCTACTTGAGGTTATCCCATGAAAGCTGGAATCCACCCAGAATACAAAGCAGTTTCTGCAACTTGTTCTTGCGGCAACACATTTGAGTTCAACTCAACGCTAGCAAAAGAATCAATCCACCTAGACGTATGTGACAAATGTCACCCGTTCTACACTGGTAAGCAACGTATCGTAGATACTGGCGGCCGTGTTGATCGCTTCAACAAGCGTTTCGGTGCTCTTTCTAGCAAGAAGTAATTCTCGCTATTTAGACATGAAAAAGGACACTTCGGTGTCCTTTTTTGTTGCCTGTAATTTGAGAAAGCACTGACTTCTATTCAAGCATCACTCTCACCCAACGATAAGTTGCCTCTCTATTCTATTTCAGGGCAATTCCTTGCGTATCTCTCTTCACCAAAATTCAGCTCGAAAGTTCAACAAGCGACAGTAATTTCAACTGCTCACTGGTCTTATTAGTAGTGAAATCTCGTTTTTTAATGAGACAGAGGCTCCAACCACCTAGGAACTTTGAAGTACATCCATTAACATGAACAAGATCCCCCAAATAATAATATCCTAGGAACCTACACCTATGTCTGAAGACAGCAGCCAAGCTCAATCCTCTCAAGAATTATCACCTCAAGAACAATTCCGTCAGCAAGCTCTTGATTACCATGAGTTCCCAATTCCAGGCAAAATTGCCGTAGAACTGACGAAGCCTGCAAACTCTGCAGAAGACCTAGCACTTGCATACAGCCCAGGCGTGGCTGAGCCTGTTCGCGAGATCGCACAGAACGTTGATAACGTTTATAAGTACACAGGTAAAGGCAACATGGTTGCAGTTATCTCTAACGGTACAGCGATTCTTGGCCTAGGTAACCTTGGCCCTATTGCTTCTAAACCTGTTATGGAAGGCAAAGCGCTCCTGTTTAAGCGTTTTGCTGGTTTAGATTCTATCGATATTGAAGTAAAACACCGCACAATCGATGAGTTCGTTGATACAGTTGCGAATATCGCAGATACATTCGGCGGTATTAACCTGGAAGACATCAAAGCACCAGACTGTTTTGAGATTGAACGTCGCCTGATTGAGCGTTGTGATGTTCCGGTATTCCACGATGACCAACACGGTACTGCGATTGTAACGGCAGCGGGTATGCTGAATGCGATCGAGCTTCAAGGTAAGAAACTTGAAGAGTGTAAGATCGTTTGTTTAGGTGCTGGCGCAGCGGCGGTTGCTTGTATGGAACTACTGATTAAGTGTGGCGCTCAGCGTGAAAAAATCTACATGCTTGACCGTAAAGGTGTGATCCATACTCGTCGTGATGACCTAAACGAATACAAAGAGCTGTTCGCAAATAACACTGATAAGCGTACGCTTGAAGATGTTATCGAAGGCGCTGACCTGTTCTTGGGTGTATCGGGGCCGAATCTACTGCCTGCTGAAGCACTAACGCTGATGGCTGATAAGCCTGTTGTGTTTGCATGTTCAAACCCAGATCCAGAGATCAAGCCTGAGCTTGCACACGAAGTTCGTTCTGACCTAATCATGGGTACAGGCCGCAGTGATTACCCTAACCAAGTAAACAACGTACTTTGTTTCCCATTCATTTTCCGTGGTGCACTAGACGTGCGTGCGAGCGAAATTAATGACGAAATGAAGCTAGCGGCGGTTAAAGCGATTCGTGAACTGGCGAAAGAAGATGTTCCAGCTGAAGTACTAGCAGCTGCGGGCGAGACTGCACTGGAGTTCGGTAAGGGTTACATCATTCCTAAGCCAATGGACCCACGTCTACTTCCTCGCGTAGCACGAGCAGTTGCGGAAGCGGCTGTTGAATCTGGCGTAGCTCGTATCGAGATGCCTGCTAACTATATGGCTTAATAGCTGTTGCTCTATTGAGCCAAAAAGAATAATAAAAAACCGACTCATCTGGAGTCGGTTTTTTTATGTCTATCATTCACAGCGCAATCATAAAAAGCTATGCGCGATGTGATAAATAAGGTTCAGCTAGAGCGAATCAATAATGAAGGCAGTGACTGAGTTGTTTTTATTCTTCGTCAAACGCTTCGAACTCGATACCCATCTCTGTCATCAGCTTTTTCACTTCAGCAGGAATATCGTCTGGGCGGTCTTTACGAAGGTCTTCATCCGTTGGTAGTGGTTGGCCTGTGTACGCATGTAGAAAGGCTTCGCACAGTAGCTCACTGTTTGTTGCATGGCGTAGGTTATTAATCTGGCGGCGAGTACGCTCGTCAGTAAGAACCTTTAACACTTTTAGAGGGATAGAAACTGTAATTTTCTTTACTTGTTCGCTTTTCTTTCCATGCTCAGCATATGGGCTTATGTATTCACCATTCCAGTCGGCCATTGCGTACCTTCATCACTTTAGTTGTTAGAATAAATTAATAGTGGTGATTTTAGCGGGATTTACTGCCATAAGCAAAGACATATAGACGTCTAGAAGTGTTGACGTCTCACGTTTATGAAAGTAAAGTGAATAACATATATCTAACACAGCCGCAAAATGCCGACAAGCCGCTGTGATTCTCAGACGCAAAACTTGTAAGGAAGCACCTATGAGCAGCCGGAAGCCAGCAACAATCGCAGTACGTACTGGTATCGAGTCAGACACGCAACACCATGCCGTTGTCCCACCCATTTATCTTTCGACTAACTATGGGTTTTCCGCTTTTGGTGAAGTGCCAAAGTACGATTACACCCGTTCTGGTAACCCAAACCGCGGTTTATTAGAGACGGCACTGTTTGAGCTTGAATCAGGCAAAGGCGCGGTTGTGACTAACTGTGGTACTTCGGCGCTTAACTTATGGGTTTCGGCTTTCTTAGGCGGCGATGATCTTATTATTGCACCGCACGATTGCTACGGCGGTACTTACCGTCTGTTTAACACTCGCTCGCTAAAAGGTGACTTCAAAGTTCTGTTCGTTGATCAATCGGATCAAGCAGCGCTGGATGCGGCGCTCGCGCTTAAGCCAAAGTTGATCTTAATTGAAACCCCATCGAATCCACTGGTTCGCGTGGTTGATATTGCAGAAACTTGCCGTAAAGCGAAAGAGGTTGGTGCTCTGGTTGCTGTCGACAACACGTTTTTGACACCTGTGTTCCAAAAGCCTTTAGAGCTGGGTGCTGATTTTGTTATCCACTCAACCACTAAGTACATCAATGGACACTCAGATGTTATTGGTGGCGTTGTGGTCACTAAGACAGAAGAACACGCGGAAGAGCTTGCATGGTGGGGCAACTGTATTGGTGCGACCGGCACGCCATTTGATAGCTACATGACTTTACGTGGTATTCGTACGCTAGGTGCGCGTATGCGAGTTCACGAAGAAAGCTCACGTGAAATTCTAGCGTCTCTGCAGCAACAAGATCTTGTTGGCACTATTTACCACCCAAGCCTTCCTGAACATCCGGGTCATGATATCGCGAAGAAACAGCAATCGGGCTTTGGTTCCATGCTCAGTTTTGAGTTTGCGGGCTCATTCGAGGCGCTTAAATACTTTGTTGATAAGTTAGAGCTGTTTTCTTTGGCAGAATCATTGGGCGGTGTTGAAAGCCTGATTTGTCACCCTGCGTCGATGACTCACCGCGCGATGGGTGAAGAAGCCTTAGCAGAAGCGGGTGTTTCTCAGCAACTACTGCGTCTATCTGTTGGCCTTGAAGATGCAGAAGACCTAATCGATGACCTCAAGCAAGCGTTTGAAAGAACACAGCGCTTTATCGCTGAAGGGGAGGGTTAATAATGGCAACCTTTCGCCAGCTACATAAATTTGGTGGCAGCAGTTTAGCGAATCCTGAATGTTACCAACGCGTGGTCAACATTCTTAGAGAATACTCATCAGCATCTGATTTGGTGGTGGTATCGGCAGCAGGCAAAACAACCAACCGTTTGATTGAATTTGTTGAAGCGCTCGACAAAGATGGTCGTATTGCCCATGAATGCCTACAAGCACTTCGTCAGTTCCAACTCGATCTGATTGAAGCACTGCTTGAGGGTGAATCAGCCGCACAACTTACTGCAACCATTCAACAAGAATTTACCGCTTTGGGTGAGCTAACGGCTCCCTTGAGCGAAGCACAAAAAGCAAAAGTGCTTGGACACGGTGAGGTTTGGTCTTCACGTCTACTCGCGGCTTTGTTGTGCCAGCATGACTTACAAGCGGTTGCTCAAGATGCGCGTGCCTTTTTACGTGCAGAAGTGGGCGCTCAGCCTGAAGTCGACCGCGCACGTTCTTACCCTCTGATTAAAGAAGCTCTGGCGCAGCATGCACATTGCCGCGTGGTGATTACTGGCTTTATGGCTCAGAACTGCGAGGGTGAAACGGTACTGCTTGGTCGCAACGGTTCAGATTACTCAGCAACCGTGATCGGTGCTTTGGCTGAAGTTGAACGCGTGACGATTTGGAGTGATGTGGCGGGCGTTTACAGCGCTGACCCTCGTCTGGTTTCAGATGCGTGTCTACTGCCTCTACTTCGCCTTGATGAAGCGAGTGAACTCGCTCGTCTAGCGGCTCCAGTGCTTCACAGCCGAACGCTACAGCCTGTGGCTCAAAGTGCTATGGATCTCAGCTTACGCTGCAGCTATCAGCCGGAGGCGGGCTCTACACAGATAGAGCGTGTATTGGCATCGGGTCGTGGCGCAAAAATCATTACCTCTCTGGATGAAGTGCTTATCGTGCAGCTGACCTTTGGTCACGGCCATGATTTCGACCGTCTAGAGAGTGAAGTGCTTGAAGGGCTTAAGCGTGCTCAACTTGAGCCGCTGGCTTATGAGCTTGAACCGGATCAACACTGCTTGCGTCTTGCCTACACGGAAGAGATCGCTGGTGGTGCATTAGAATATCTACAAGACCATGCGATTGAAGCTGAGATTAAGCTCAAAGAAGGCTTCTCTCTGATTGCTGCCGTGGGTGCGGGTGTGACTAAGAACCCGAACCATTGCTACGGTTTCTACCAGCAGCTTAAGAGCTCGCCGGTTGAGTTCATCTCAGAAGCGAACTCAGGCTTAAGCTTGGTGGCTGTGATTCGTAAGAGCGAAACATCAAGCCTAGTGAAAGGCATTCACTCTCAACTGTTCCAAGCGCAGAAGCGTGTTGCGATTGCCTTGTGTGGTAAGGGCAACATTGGTTCAAGCTGGTTAAACCTGTTTGCTGAGCAAAAAGCGGAACTTGAAAAGCGTCGTGGAATGAACTTTGAATTGGTTGCAGTGGTTGATAGCCAAACCTATTGGTTCGATGACCAAGGCATTGATGCGACCTCAGTGAGCAAGCGTTTTGACGATGAAGCGATTGCCAACAATGGGAACGACTGGTTAGAGCGTTTGGGTTCTATTCAGGGTTACGATGAAGCTGTGGTACTCGATGTCACCGCAAGCCCAGTGCTTGCAGCAAAGTATCTGCAAATCGCACAACAAGGTATTCACCTAATCTCGGCGAACAAGGTGGCAGGTTCTGCATCGAGCGAGTATTACCATCAAGTACAAGATGCTTTCGCTAAGATCAGCCGTCATTGGTTGTACAATGCGACAGTGGGTGCAGGCTTACCGATTAACCACACAGTACGAGACCTGCGAGAAAGCGGCGATGACATCATTGCGTTGTCAGGCATCTTCTCAGGCACGCTGTCTTGGTTGTTCCAGCAGTTTGATGGCACCGTGCCATTCAGCGAGTTGGTCGACTTAGCGTGGCAACAAGGGCTGACAGAACCAGACCCGCGTGCTGACCTTGATGGCTCAGACGTCATGCGTAAGCTGGTGATTCTGGCGCGTGAATCCGGTTTGGATATCGAACCTGAAAACGTAAAAGTGGAATCGCTCGTGCCTGCAGAGCTGCAAGATCTATCAGTAGATGACTTCTTCGACAAAGCTTCTGTACTGAGCGAAGAGTTGGCTGAGCGTTTAGAGAAAGCGCACTCTCAACAGAAAGTTCTGCGTTACGTAGCGCGTTTGGAGAAGAACGGTAAGGCAACCGTAGGCGTTGAAGCACTGTCTAAAGAACATGCTCTGGCGAACTTGTTGCCTTGCGACAATATCTTTGCGATTGAGAGCAAATGGTACAAAGATAATCCATTGGTTATCCGTGGTCCGGGTGCAGGACGTGAAGTCACAGCTGGTGCAATTCAATCTGACCTAAACAGAATGTCTAGCCTGTTCTGATACTCATATCGGTTGGTTTGAAACTCAGATCAATTGTTTTAGTACGTAAATGGCATACTATTCACTAAGATAAATAAGGCTGAAAGCACGATGTGTTTTTCAGCCTTTTTTCTACATTATTTCTGCTTTGCGACTCATCTAACGACTTGAGTTTTACTCACGATCTACTTGAGAAAAATTCATAATGGATCTGTTGACATTAAATCGTATTCAATACATTCTACAGACATATAGACGTCTAAACGTCGTTTAAGGATTTGAGTTTTTAGTGGTTGCTTTTGCCACAGGGAGAGTAAGATGGGATACACACACGCTAGTCATATCGACGCTTTAAATCAGAATATCGCTGAGCTTTCTGACAACATCAATGTGTCATTTGAGTTTTTTCCACCGAGCAGTGAGAAGATGGAAGAGACCCTGTGGAACTCTGTTCACCGTCTTAAAACACTTCAACCAAAGTTTGTATCAGTAACTTACGGTGCAAACTCGGGCGAACGTGACCGTACCCACTCAATCATTAAAGAAATTAAGAACCAAACTGGCCTAGTGGCTGCACCGCACCTAACGTGTATTGATGCGAGTCGCGAAGAGCTGATTCAAATTGCCGACGATTACTGGGCAAATGGTATCGAGAGTATTGTTGCGCTGCGTGGTGACATTCCAGCAGGCGGCGGCGCGCCAGAGATGTACGCATCTGATTTGGTTGAGCTACTTAAATCTCGCCACGATTTTGATATCTCAGTAGCGGCATTCCCTGAGGTTCACCCTGAAGCAAAAAGCGCTCAATCTGACCTTATTAACCTAAAGCGTAAAGTGGATGCGGGTGCTAACCGTGCAATCACTCAGTTCTTCTTCGATGTAGAAAGCTACCTACGTTTTCGTGACCGTTGTGTAGCGGCAGGTGTGGATGTTGAGATTGTTCCGGGCATCTTACCGGTTTCTAACTTCAAGCAAGCGTCGCGCTTTGCAGCGATGAATAACGTAAAAGTACCAGGCTGGATGGCGAAGCAGTTTGAAGGTTTGGATGATGATCCAACCACTCGTCAGTTAGTAGGTGCTAGCCAAGCAATTGATATGGTTCGCACGCTGAGCCGTGAAGGTGTGAAAGACTTCCACTTCTATACGCTAAACCGTGCAGAAATGACTTATGCACTTTGCCATACGCTAGGCGTTCGTCCACAAGTCGCTGCGCTTTAAGCAAAGTCTAAGAAATAAAGCCTAAGCACTTGTAAAAAGCCTCTGGCAGTAACATTTCAAATCCTATAGATACAAAAAAGGCTTGGACTCATAGAGTTCAAGCCTTTTGCTTTTCTAGCTTAACTTAAGCTAGAGCGCCAAGTTCAAGCAGTACTTCTTCAGCCCATACAATCCATGCTTCACGGATAAGTAGGTTACGACGAAGTGTTAGACGCTCTAGGCGTGCTTGCTTGTCTAGTGTAGATGGCGTTGCGTAGTAAGCCGCTTCGATTTCTTTGTAGTGAGAAACCAGTTTGCGAGACTCTTCGACTAGCTCAGCAAGTTGTACACGGTAAGCGTCAGAAGGTTGTACAGCACAAGCCATTAGCTTAGCTGAGAACTCGTCACGAACGGTTGGGTGTGCAGTTGGTTGTTCAAACCATTCACCTAGCGCGCCACGGCCAGCATCAGTGATAGAGTAAACTTTACGATCAGGTTTGCCTTCTTGAGGCTCAAGCACGCAAGTTACCTGGTCGTTCTGAGCCATTTTATTTAGCTCGCGGTAAACTTGTTGATGGCTAGCTTTCCAGAAGTAACCAATGCTTGCGGAGAATTCTTTTGTGATATCGTAACCAGTAGCATCGCGTGTACTTAAAACGGTTAGAATTACGTGTGGTAATGACATGTCTGAAATCCAAATGGTAAACAGTAAACAAATACTTAAACAACAAGTGTGCTTCTAATGGCACGTTATATTGGTTATGTCTAAGTAGCACCAACTCATCGGTTGGTTATGTCACCTTACAAAGCCGTTTATCACCTAGGTTGACCAGTTTATTGGTCAAGTTGCTGCAGATTATTTTTTTGGAGTGTTTCCGCAGCGGAGCAGTAGTATATCTAAATAATAAGCATAAAGTAGAATACATGGACAAAATAACCCAAAAAACTGGCAAAATACTCACTAGTGGTTATTTTGCAAAATAAAAAGGTCGCACGTGGCGACCTTTTGTTCTTTTTTTAGATATAAATGCTGATCAGGTTATAGTAGGAATCACTAATTAACCAGTGTTTCGCATGCCTGCTGCAATGCCTGCAATCGTCACCATTAGCGCTTCTTCAAGCTCTGCTGGTGGTGTTTCACACTTACGAGTACGGTAAAGCAGTTCAGCTTGAAGCATGTTTAGTGGCTCAACGTAGATGTTACGTAGGCGGATTGACTCAAGTCCCCAAGGGTCGCTCTGCATTAGGTTCTCGTTGTTCTCAACATTTAGCACGGCTTTGATGTCTTTTTGCAGCTGTTCACGCAGTAACTCTCCTAATGGTAATAGCTCTTCGTCAACAAGGCGTTGGTCGTAGTACTTAGCGATTTCCATGTTGCACTTCGAGTACACCATTTCCAACATACCGAGACGGGTAGAGAAGAACGGCCACTCGCGACACATCTCTTCGAGCAGGGCTTGATGGCCTTGATCTACAGAGTACTGAATCGCTTCACCAGCGCCTAACCATGCAGGCAGTACCAAACGGTTTTGGCTCCAAGAGAAGATCCATGGAATCGCACGTAGGCTTTCTACGCCGCCGTTCGGGTTACGTTTCGCAGGGCGAGAGCCAAGAGGCAGTTTACCTAGCTCCAGTTCAGGTGTCGCTTGACGGAAGTAAGGTACGAATTTCTCTTCGCCACGAACCACGTTGCGGTAAGCCTCACAAGATACTTGAGATAGCACTTCCATTAGGTCGCGCCACTCTTGTTTTGGCTCAGGTGGCGGCAGAAGGTTCGCCTCTAGAATCGCGCTTGCGTAAAGGTTGAAGCTGTTTACAGCAACGTCTGGTAAGCCAAGTTTAAAGCGGATCATTTCGCCTTGCTCTGTTACACGTAAACCGCCTTTCAAGCTCTTAGGTGGCTGAGAAAGAAGAGCAGCGTGCGCCGGAGCACCACCACGACCAACCGTACCGCCACGACCGTGGAATAGAGTCAGTTCAATGCCTTCTTCATCACAAACCTTAACCAGTTTGTCCATTGCATCGTATTGAGCCCAACCTGCAGACATTACGCCCGCATCTTTCGCTGAGTCAGAGTATCCGATCATCACCATTTGGTGATTCTGGATAAAGCCACGGTACAAGTCGATGCTCATTAGCTGTTTCATCACTGCTTCTGAGTTGTTCAAGTCGTCTAGCGTTTCGAACAGTGGACACACGTCCATGCGATACGGGCAACCACACTCTTGCAGCAGCAAGTGAACAGCCAGTACATCCGATGCAGTACGAGCCATAGAAATCACGTAAGCGCCGAAGGCTTCACGAGGTTGAGCAGCGATGACCTTACAGGTGTCTAAAACCTCTTTAACCTGTTCAGATGGCTCCCAATCACGAGGAAGTAGTGGGCGCTTAGAGCTTAATTCATTGGTTAAGAAAGCAATCTTGTCTTGCTCGCTCCACTGGTCGTAGTCGCCAATGCCTAGGTAGCGAGTCAGTTCAGACAGCACATCTGAGTGACGTGTACTTTCTTGACGAACATCGAGACGAACTAGGTGTACACCGAACGCTTTTAGGCGGCGCAGAGTATCAAGCAGAGAACCGTCTGCGATTACGCCCATGCCACATTCGTGCAGCGATTGGTAACATGCGTAAAGCGGTGTCCAAAGTTGGTCGATGTTCTGTAGTGTTTCTTTCTTCGGTACTTCAGCATCATGCAGTTTTGCATCGAGCACTTCTAACGTGTTGTTCAGCAGAGTACGTAGGCTCTTTAGGATTGCTCGGTAAGCTTCATGCTCATCACCCGCTAGTTCACGAACGGCATCATTACACTTAGTCATCGATAGTTCGGTAATCAGCTCGTTTACGTCACCTAGGTAAAGGTCAGCGGCTTTCCAGCGAGATAGGCGCAGTACTTCTTTGGTGATGGTGTGCGTTACGAATGGGTTACCATCGCGATCACCGCCCATCCAAGATGAGAAGTGTACCGGGCGCGCATCAATTGGTAGACCTTCACCAAGGTAGCCTTTTAGTCGGCCGTCCATTTCACGTAGGAAATCTGGTACAGCTTCCCAAAGTGAGTTTTCAACAACCGCAAAGCCCCATTTCGCTTCATCAAGTGGCGTAGGGCGTTGCTGACGAATCACATCTGAGTGCCAACCTTGAGCGATCAGTTGCTCTAGGCGGCGTTCGGTTTTCACGCGCTCTTTGTGTGATAGGTCGCTTAATTCTAATTTAGACAGACACTCGTTGATCTTAACTAGCTTGTTGATCATGGTGCGACGAGTGATTTCTGTTGGGTGTGCAGTCAGAACGAGTTCAATGTTCAGGTCGCGAACGGCTTGAGCCGCGTCTAGCTTGCTGATGTCATTCTGGTTTAATTTGGAAAATAGAGATTGCAGCACGTCTGGTTCACAAACATGCTCCTCACAGTGGCGAGAGATGGTGTGGTACTGCTCTGCCATGTTGGTGAGGTTGAGAAATTGGTTAAATGCACGAGCAACAGGAGTGAGTTGTTCGTTCGGCAGGTTTTTGATTTCTTCAACTAGGCTGTCACGGTCAGCTTTGTTGCCTGCGCGGGCGGATTTGGAAAGTTTACGGATAGTCTCCACTTTCTCTAAGATAACGTCACCATGTGCATCTTGGATTGTGTTACCTAGCAAGCGTCCCAGCATGCTTACGTTACTCTTGAGAGCGGCGTATTTCTCGTTCATTGTCATCCTGCCTCGTAAAAAAATTACATCCATTGTTCCTTGTTAAGTACACAATCTAGCGAAAAGTGCTGTATCTAGTCAAATAAAGCATTCTAAGTTTGCAATTATTAGTTTTCGAAATGCGGGAGAAGTAAATTTCCCAATAGTTCGGAATTAAAGTGAAATTTAATTACAAGATCAGGCTGTGTCTGGGATAACAGAATAAAAGCCACCTTTTCGGGTAGCTTTTATACGAAAATATTGGAAGAAAAGTAATAACTAGAAACAATATTTGCGGATCGACTTACTCAGAACATCAATCGTTGGATCGATAAAATCGAAGCTTAGGAACTCATCTGGTTGGTGAGCTTGGTCGATTGAGCCTGGACCCAGCACTAAGGTTGGGCAAAGTTCTTGAAGGAAAGGTGCTTCTGTACAGTAGTTCACGGTTTGTGATTCAGTTTCGCAAACTGATTCCATGCCACCGATAAATGGATGGTCATGTTGGCACTCGTAACCCGGGATAGGTTCGTGCAGTGGCGTAATCTCAATTCTGCCCGGCCATTTTGCTTCTACTTCTTTGAGTGCGCTGCGCAGCATGTTATCCAAACCATCTAAGCTGATACCCGGTAAAGGACGTACATCGTAGTGCAGCTCACAGCAACCACAGATACGGTTCGCGCTGTCGCCACCGTGAATATGGCCAAGGTTTAGAGTGGGGCTTGGAATTGCGAAACCCGGGTGGTGATACTCTTTGACTAGCTTGTCACGCAGTTGCATTAAAGCGAACAACACTTCATGCATGATTTCGATGGCGTTGACACCTAATGCAGGATCAGAAGAGTGACCTGATTTACCCGTTACTCGCACAGCGTTAGCAACATGGCCTTTATGGCCACGAATCGGCACAAGGCTGGTTGGCTCACCAATAATGCAGTAATCCGGTTTAAACGGTGCATTTTCAGTGAAATGACGCGCACCCAGCATGGTGGTCTCTTCGTCACAGGTTGCCAATACATATAGCGGCTTGGTCTGTTTGCTCCAATCCATCTTCTTTGCCGCTTCATAAACGAAAGCGAAAAAGCCTTTCATATCGGCTGTGCCTAATCCATAGAAGCGATTGTTGTGTTCTGTTAGTGCGTGAGGGTCGAAGTTCCAACGTCCTTCATCAAATGGCACTGTGTCGCTGTGTCCTGCGAGTAGCAAGCCACCTTCGCCCGATCCCATCTTAGCGACCATATTATGCTTGCCGGGTTCGACTTCCACGACTTCAACGCTAAAGCCTACGTCTTTAAACCATTGAGCCATTTTTTCGATCACTTTCTCGTTGCCATGATCCCAGCTTGGATCGGTCGAGCTAATAGAGTCTGTGGAAATTAGGCCTTTGTAGACCTCAAGAAAACTCGGTAATTGCATAATAACTTCACTTCTACTATTGACAGGAAAACCATAAGTCGGTAAAACACATATTAAATCATATTTAATGCATAAGAAATCAAATAAAGCTAAAAATTAAGTATGAATAGTCAAATTTGAAATGTAACTTACCTCAAGAATGGATGTGTTGAGATGTTGAAAACCACGATCATTGGCGCAAGCGGCTACACAGGAGCAGAACTGGCTCTAATGATAAACAGACACCCTGAGCTCACGCTATCAGGTTTATATGTCTCAGCCAATAGTGTAGACGCAGGTAAACCTATTGCGGCACTGCACGGTAAGTTAGCTGGTTTGATTGATATGCCAGTACAACCTTTAACAAATCCGGAAGAAGTAGCTAAACAGTCTGATGTGATTTTCTTAGCCACTGCACACGAAGTCAGTCACGACCTAGCGCCAATCTTTCTAGAGAACGATTGCCAAGTGTTCGACCTATCGGGTGCATTCAGAGTTAAAGGCGAAAACTTCTATCAAGAGTTTTACGGTTTTGAACATCAACACGAACAATGGCTAGACAAAGCGGCTTACGGTTTAGCGGAATGGAACGAACAAGAAATTAAAGAAGCTCAGCTTGTCGCTGTCGCGGGTTGTTACCCAACGGCATCACAACTGGCGATTAAACCTTTGGTTGAGGCCAAGTTACTGGATGAAAACCAATGGCCAGTGATTAACGCGACTAGCGGTGTGACTGGTGCAGGCCGCAAGGCGACGATGGTTAACAGCTTCTGCGAAGTAAGCCTGCAAGCTTATGGCGTCTTCAATCACCGTCATCAACCTGAAATGGCTGCACATTTAGGATGTGATGTGATTTTCACTCCACACCTCGGCAACTTTAAGCGCGGTATTTTAGCGACCATCACCATGAAACTGGCTGAAGGCGTGACAGAACAACAGATACAAGATGCCTTTGAACAAGCTTACCAAGGTAAACCAGCAGTGAGACTACTCGAAGAGACACTGCCAAGAATTCAAGATGTAGAACAGACACCTTTCTGCGACTTAGGTTGGAAGGTTCAAGGTCAACACATCATCGTTGTTTCAGCGATTGATAACTTATTAAAGGGTGCATCTAGCCAAGCGATGCAGTGTTTAAATTTACGTTATGGTTTTGCGCCATTAACTGCGTTAGTGTAAGGAAATCTAGATATGAGCCTTAATAATCAACCATTAATCATAAAGTTAGGTGGCGCAGCGCTATCTTGTGGTGAAACACTTAGCAAGTTATTTGGTGCTATCTCTGCTTACCAACAACAGGCACAACGACCAATCGTGATTGTTCACGGTGGCGGTTACCTTGTTGATGATTTGATGAATAAGTTGAATCTAGAAACCGTTAAGAAAGAAGGGCTACGTGTTACTCCTTATGATCAGATCCCTGTGATCGCTGGTGCACTAGCGGGCACGGCCAACAAACTACTTCAAGGTCAGGCAATTAAAGACGGTATCAATGCCGTTGGTTTAAGCCTAGCAGACGGTGGTTTATGCAAAGTGAGCGAACTGAACCCTGAACTGGGCGCGGTAGGAAAAGCGGAGCCGGGCGACTCAACCGTTCTGCAAGCGATTCTTAATGCGGGCGCACTGCCAATCATTAGCTCAATTGGTCTTACTGAGCAAGGTCAACTGATGAACGTCAATGCCGACCAAGCTGCGGTTGCCGTTGCGGGCGCACTTGATGCTGAACTGGTACTGCTTTCTGATGTAAGTGGTGTGTTGGATGGCAAAGGCCACCTCATTCCAAGTCTTAATCAACAGCAAGCCGATGACCTTATTGCCGGCAAAGTGATTACCGACGGCATGATCGTTAAGGTTCAAGCTGCACTAGAAGCCGCTAACGACCTTGGACGACCAATCGAAGTTGCCACTTGGCGATACCCAGAAAAGCTAACACAACTGTTTTCAGGTAAAAGCATAGGAACACAGTTTTTACCTCAGTAGGTCTCACAACGAGTCACTACTTAAAGAATTTAGACAAATTAAATAAACATATAATTATGAAGTCATTTCCAACGCTGACCGCCATGTGCAGTATGGAAACTAGGAGAAAGAAAATGAGCAAAGTTAACGTAAAGAAAGTTGTAGTAGCCTACTCTGGCGGTCTAGACACATCAGTAATCATTCCATGGTTGAAAGAGAACTATGACTGTGAAGTGGTTGCGTTTGTTGCGGATGTTGGTCAAGGCGACGAAGAGTTGATTGGTATCGAAGAGAAAGCAAAAGCTTCTGGTGCATCTGAGTGTTACATCGCAGACCTTAAAGAAGAGATGGTTGCTGACTACATCTACCCAACGCTGAAAACGGGCGCTTACTACGAAGGTAAATACCTACTAGGTACGTCGATGGCGCGTCCAATCATCGCGAAAGCACAGGTTGAAGTCGCACGTAAAGTAGGTGCAGACGCACTGTGTCACGGCTGTACTGGTAAAGGTAATGACCAAGTTCGTTTTGAAGGCGCATTTGCTGCACTAGCACCTGATCTACACGTAATTGCACCATGGCGTGAATGGGATCTAGTGAGTCGTGAAGAGTGTCTAGATTACCTGGCTGAGCGTAACATCCCTTGTACGGCTTCTCTTACTAAGATTTACTCGCGTGATGCAAACGCATGGCACATCTCAACAGAAGGCGGCGTTCTAGAAAACACATGGAATGCACCTAACGAAGATTGCTGGGCTTGGACTGTAGACCCTGAGCAAGCGCCAAACGAATCTGAAACAGTGACGCTTAAAGTTGAAAAAGGCGAAGTGGTTGCGGTTGATGGCGAAACAATGACGCCATACAACGCACTGGTTTACCTAAACGAGAAAGGTGCTAAGCACGGTGTTGGTCGTATCGATATCGTAGAGAACCGTCTTGTTGGCATGAAGTCTCGTGGTTGTTACGAAACTCCGGGTGGCACAATCATGATGGAAGCACTGCGTGCAGTAGAGCAACTGGTTCTTGATAAAGCGGCATTCGAATTCCGTGAAGAGCTCGGTGTTAAGGCTTCTCACCTTGTATACGATGGTCGTTGGTTCACTCCACTATGTAAGTCAATCCTTGCCGCGACAGAAGAGCTAGCACAAGACGTGAATGGTGAAGTGGTTATCAAGCTTTACAAAGGCCATGCAACGGTGACTCAGAAGCGTTCTGACAACAGCCTGTACTCAGAAGAGTTTGCAACCTTTGGTGAAGATGAAGTTTACGACCAAAGCCATGCTGAAGGCTTCATCCGCCTTTACTCGCTATCAAGCCGTATCCGTGCTTTGAATAGCCAAAAGTAATCCTAACAATGAGTTAGTGAGCTAGCCTTTGATGAAAGATTGAAGGTTAGTAAACAGACATTATTATGCAAAGCCCATTCACTATTGATTAGTGAGTGGGCTTTTTACTTTCTATTTGCCTAATAAATCAGCTTCGGTTTTTCCTATCGGATGGCATATAATTCGCGCTCCACGCTAAAAATAATCAATGGATTGAACTGTTGGTGAATAAATATGTGAAAATAATGAATTAATACTTTATTTTCATTTTGAATTGCCGTAAGTTTAAACCATCAGAAAAATACTGAATCTTAATCAGAATTATCATTTGCAAAAACAGTGAGCACTGTGCAATTAGGAGATACACAATGGCATTATGGGGCGGTAGATTTACCCAAGCAGCAGACACCCGGTTCAAAGATTTTAACGATTCTCTTCGTTTTGATTACCGATTGGCTGAGCAAGACATTGTGGGCTCAATTGCCTGGTCTAAAGCTCTACTGTCGGTCAACGTATTAACAGAAGAAGAGCAACAGAAGCTTGAGTTAGCGCTGAATGAGCTAAAACTTGAGGTGATGGAAGATCCTGAACAGATTCTACGTTCTGATGCAGAAGATATTCACAGCTGGGTTGAGCAGCAACTTATCGGCAAAGTCGGTGACTTGGGCAAAAAACTTCACACTGGCCGTTCTCGTAACGACCAAGTGGCGACAGACCTGAAACTATGGTGTCGTCAGCAAGGTAACCAACTGCTACTGGCATTGGATCGCCTACAAAGCCAAATGGTGAACGTTGCTTCTCAGCATCAAGAAACCGTGCTTCCTGGCTACACTCACTTACAACGTGCTCAGCCGGTAACTTTTGCTCACTGGTGCTTGGCTTACGTTGAAATGCTTGAGCGTGATTATTCACGTTTGAATGATGCGATTAAGCGTCTAGACACATGTCCGCTGGGTTCTGGTGCCCTTGCTGGAACAGCTTACCCGATGGACCGTGAAGAGTTAGCTCACAACTTAGGTTTCCGTCGTGCAACGCGCAACTCTCTAGATTCAGTTTCTGACCGCGACCATGTGATGGAGCTAATGTCGATTGCTTCTATCTCTATGCTTCACCTTTCGCGTCTTGCAGAAGATATGATTTTCTATAACTCAGGTGAATCAAACTTCATCGAGTTAGCGGATACCGTGACGTCAGGTTCATCTCTGATGCCACAAAAGAAAAACCCAGATGCGCTAGAGCTTATCCGTGGCAAAACTGGCCGTGTTTACGGTTCATTAGCGGCAATGATGATGACAGTAAAAGCTCTGCCTTTGGCGTACAACAAAGACATGCAAGAAGATAAAGAAGGTCTGTTCGACGCTTTAGATACTTGGAATGATTGTATGGAAATGGCAGCACTCTGTTTTGACGGCATTAAAGTGAACGGCGAACGTACACTTGAAGCCGCGAAACAAGGCTACGCGAACTCAACTGAATTGGCTGATTACCTAGTAGCGAAAGGGATTCCTTTCCGTGAAGCTCACCATATTGTTGGTGTGACGGTAGTGGCGGCGATTGCTAAAGGCTGTGCATTAGAAGAATTAACCATCGCAGAGATGAAAGAGTTCTCTGAGGTGATTGAGGAAGATGTGTATGACATCCTGACCATTGAATCGTGTCTTGAAAAACGTAGCGCGCTAGGCGGTGTATCTCCACAGCAAGTGGCTTACGCGGTTGACCAAGCTGAGAAACGTTTATCACAGCGTGATACGTCCATCGTCAAGGTTCGTCCTGCTCGTCTGACCGATATTGAAGCGTTGGAAGGTATGGTCGCTTACTGGGCGAACATGGGTGAAAACCTACCTCGTTCTCGTAATGAACTGGTGCGTGATATTGGCTCGTTTGCGGTCGCAGAGCATCATGGTGAGGTGACAGGTTGTGCATCACTCTATGTGTATGACTCTGGCCTAGCGGAAATCCGTTCACTGGGTGTCGAAGCTGGCTGGCAAGGTCAAGGGCAGGGTACCGCAATTGTGCAGCACTTGGTTGAGAAAGCGCGACAAATGGCCATCAAGAAGGTGTTTGTGCTGACTCGTACTCCAGAGTTCTTTATGAAGCATGATTTCTTACCAACATCGAAATCTCTGCTGCCTGAGAAGGTACTGAAAGATTGTGACCAGTGTCCTCGTCAACATGCGTGTGATGAAGTGGCATTGGAAGTGAACTTGGTAGAGCAGATAATTGCTAAGGTTAATGTTGCATAAGGCATTGATTTTATAGCTCCTAAAAAAAAGATCAAAAATCTGATCTTTTTTGGGAACAAACTAAGAAAAGCCCGGTCTATTAAAGTACCACTGCTTTTTCTTAGAATTTTCTAAGAAAGCCCTAGAATCGATTGGTTCTGGGGCTTTTTTCTATCTGCTGTTCGGGAAATGACAATAGCTCGAAAATTATGATGAATTATCGGATTGTTTAGCCCTGTCTCTAATCACTACTCTTTATCCAATAAAGACTTCCAGCTAACGTTTTTTGCCCTTTAACGGTAACACCACAAACTTCATGACCCAATGCAACGACAGCAAGCCACTGAACGCGAAAGCGGCCATCATCAACGCGATGGCATTGATGGTTTTTGGGTCTTCTCTGAAAAACAGCCACCATACTCCCCAACTCAAAATCGACAACACCATCAGCTGATTCATGCAACGCTGGCAGCGACCGAGTTTGTTACGGATTTTTTCACTTTTATTGCAATGAATGCATGTCATCTTGGGTTTGATTCGCGTTATGCTTGTTGCCCTGATAATAACACGTCACAAGATATTGGATCACGGTGACACAGAGAGAGAAAGTCGATGATTGAGCGCCAAGACACCAAACAACGCATGAGCCGTATTGTGAAACACAACGGCACTATCTACCTATGTGGCCAAGTGTGTGCTGATGCAACCAAAGACATCACTGAGCAAACACAGACGATGCTAGATAAAGTAGAAGCGCTACTTGAGCAAGCAGGCAGCGACAAAGAGCACATGCTGTCAGCAACGATTTACTTGAAAGACATGAAAGATTTCCAAGAAATGAACGCAGTTTGGGATGCATGGGTACCAGAAGGTCACGCTCCAGCTCGCGCATGTGTGACTGGCGATATGGCTCGCGAAGCGCTACTTGTTGAAATCTCTGTGATTGCTGCTGAGAAGTAATTGCTTAAAGCTTTTAGTGACGCAATGGCTTCAAGAGATTCCAGATACCTCGTCCCTCGGTTCTGGAATGACGATGCTCGAAGCCAAAAACAAAAAGGAAAGCCAATGGCTTTCCTTTTTAGTATCTAACGTTTGTTAACTGCTAATTGACTGGCGCTAGTCTGAGATTAACAGCCCGGGCCACAATCCAGACAGTGTTTCACCATCTCTGGACCTAGGTGCAGTTTCGCATTCAGGTCGCGTAGGGCAGTTCGTACACCCTCTTCGATTACTGGGTGGTAGAACGGCATGTCTAGCATCTCAGAAACCGTCATCTTGTTCTGGTGTGCCCATGCTAATAAGTGAGCCAAGTGTTCTGCGTTTGGTCCCATCATCTCAGCACCAAGGAAGCGGCCTGTGCCTTGCTCGCCGTATACGTGCAGAATACCTTTGTTGCGAAGCATCACTCGTGAACGACCTTGGTTTTCGAAAGACACTTCACCCGTTGCGAAACAGCCACATGTGCCTAAGCGTGTGGTGATCTCTTTGTAGGTTTCACCAACCATCGCGATTTGCGGGTCAGAGAATACTGCCGAGATTTTAGAGCGGCGTAGGCCTGCACGAATCTCTGGGAAGCGACCTGCATTGTCACCCGCAATACGAGCTTGGTCTGCTGCTTCATGCAGTAGAGGCAGTTGGTTACTCGCATCACCAGCGATAAATATTGATGGTAGTGATGTTTGTAGCGTGTAGTGGTCTGCGATTGGCACACCACGTTCATCAAGCTCTAGAGAGGTATTCTCTAAGCCAAGCTTGTCAGTGTTAGGGCGACGACCTGTTGCTGCTAGTACGTATTCAACGACGTTAGTTTCTAATTCACCTTGTTTATTGATGAACTGGATTTCGACACGTGGCTCACCCGATTCAGTGGTAATGCGCTTCATGCTTTCGATTTTCACGTCGGCATCGAGATAGAACTCTTCATTGAAAGCTTTATCTGCATAAGCCATGATCTCTGGATCAGTTACTGGGCCAACTTGACCACCCAAACCGAACAGTTTGGTCTTCACACCTAAGCGGTGCAGTGACTGACCAAGCTCAAGACCAATAACACCAGGGCCAAATACCGCAACCGATTCTGGTAAATCATCCCAGCTGAACACGTCGTCGTTAATGATCAGGCGGTCACCAAGTTCATTCCAAACGGCAGGGTATGCAGGGCGAGAGCCGGTCGCGATAACAATACGTTTAGCGGTGACAACCGTGTGGTCATCAATTTGTAGCGTGTTATCGTCTAAGAATTTTGCGTAACCAGAGATCTTGTCTTGCTCTGGGATTTCATCAACGCCTTCTAAAACAAAACCAACAAAACGGTCACGCTCAAACTTCACTCGCTCCATCACTTCACGACCGTTAATCACGATATCGCCTTGTGGGTGAACGCCAAAAGCCGGAGCTTTCTCGATTTGGTGTACGCTTTCTGCAGCTGCAATAAGCAGTTTAGATGGCATACAACCAACGCGAGCACAGGTAGTACCGTAAGGGCCGCCTTCAATCATCACGACACTGTCAGTGTGTGCTTTTGCAGCGCGGTAAGAACCTAGACCTGCCGTACCGCCCCCGATAACTGCTACATCTACATTGACTTGTTTCATAATAATTTTCTCGCAATGGCTAAATTTGGTTTGAACGAACCCCTCCAACTCTGATGATTTTTTGAGAGTCAGGATTGCGGGTCAGTTTTGTGATTCTGTTTTATTAGATTTAGCTTGTGACTCTGCTTTTATTGCTAACTATAGGTTAGTAAAAGACAGGCGAGTCACCAGCTATATTCTTTTTCCCAAAACTCAGATAAGAGTGTTTGGAATAGCTAACCCACAAGAGGGTGGGTTAGCTGATACTTCTAAGCCTATATCGGCGATGAAGCGATTAGCCTAGGAAAGTTTCTAGTTCTTCACTACCACCGATGTGTTTGCCACCGATGAATACTTGAGGAACGGTAGTGCGACCAGAGATTGCACGTAGGCTTACTGTTGTTGCATCTTTACCTAGAACCACTTCTTCGTAGTTCAGACCTTTGTCGATTAGGTTCTGTTTTGCTTTCATACAGAAAGGACAGCCTGGCTTAGTGAATACTGTGATTGACTCTTGCTCTTTGTGCTCAGGAGCAAGGTAGTTAAGCATAGTATCTGCATCAGAAACCTTGAACGGGTCGCCTGGTACGTCTTCTTCGATGAACATTTTTTCTACCACGCCGTTTTTAACCAGCATGCTGTAGCGCCATGAACGTTTGCCGAAGCCGATGTCGTTTTTCTCAACTAGCATACCCATGCCGTCTGTGAAATCACCGTTACCATCAGGGATGAATGTGATGTTTTCCGCTTCTTGGTCTGCTTTCCATGCGTTCATTACGAACGTGTCGTTTACAGAAACACAAAGGATGTCATCAACGCCGTTTTCTTTGAACACTGAATGTAGTTCGTTGTAACGAGGTAGGTGGCTTGAAGAGCATGTTGGAGTAAACGCACCTGGTAGGCTGAATACGATAACTGTCTTGTCTTTGAAAAGCTCTTCAGTCGTTACGTTAACCCATGCATCACCTTGGCGAGTTGGGAATGTTACTTGAGGGATTGATTGACCTTCTTTAGATGCAAACATATTGATTTCCTTAAATAGTATTTTTAATTTTGTTCTATCAGAGCTTAACGTTTTTCTTCGCTCTGTTTCGTTTCGTTGAGCCCATTATTAGATAAATCCTTTGATAGCTCTAATCGTTTGATGTTATGGTTTTGATAGGTAAATTCTATCAAGAGCATTTTTCTTTTAAATGTTTCTGTTAGAACCCTTGTTCTTATTAAAACCTGAGGTAAGAGACTGATCATGAACATTCGTGACTTTGAATACTTGGTGGCGCTCGCAGAGCATAAACACTTCCGAAAAGCGGCAGAAGCGTGCTTTGTCAGTCAGCCGACACTAAGCGGTCAAATACGCAAGCTGGAAGATGAAATTGGACTTCAGTTAACCGAGCGTAGTCCAAGGAAGGTGATATTTACAGAATCAGGGTTACAACTTGTTGAACAAGCCAAGCGTATTCTCAATGAAGTGAAAACCTTTAAAGATATGGCGAGTGGCCACGGTGAGGCGATGACGGGGCCAATGCACATTGGTTTCATTCCAACCGTGGGTCCTTACATCTTGCCTAAGATTGTTCCTCATCTTAAAGAGAGCTTCCCAGATCTTGAGCTTTACTTGCATGAAGCTCAGACCCATCAGCTAGTGAGTCAGCTTGAAGATGGCAAGCTCGATTGCTTGGTATTGGCTGCGGTTGATGAAACCGCGGTGTTCAAAGAGATTGATGTGTATGACGAGCCATTAAGTGTCGCCGTTCCGTGTGACCATGAGTGGGCTCAGCAAGACACTGTCGATATGCTGCAGCTAAATGGACAAACCGTACTTGCGCTAGGTGACGGTCACTGTTTGAGAGACCAAGCCTTGGGCTTCTGTTTTGCTGCGGGCGCCAAAGATGATGAGCGCTTTAAGGCAACCAGCTTAGAAACGCTGCGTAACATGGTCGCGGCGGGGGCGGGGATTACCTTGCTTCCTCAGCTATCGGTGCCGAAAGAGAAGCAGAAAGACGGTGTGTGTTACGTACCTGCTGTGAATCCAACACCTTCACGTCGCATTGTTGTTGCCTACCGTCCGGGCTCTCCATTGAAGGGGCGTTTCGAGCAATTGGCTGAGACGATTCGAACTCAACTGGAGAAGACGGCTTAGCGCTTGAATTTAGAGCCTAGTCTGGTCAGATATAGATATAAAAAAAGGGTTGATATGAATGCATATCAACCCTTTTTGTTGGTTCATGTTACTAGGTTCTACAAACCTTAGTTAGAACAGTTCTTCTACTGCTTCACCTGATGAGGTTGAGTAGATGTCATCATTGAAACGTTCAGTGATGTACTCGGTTGGCTCTGTGCCTTTCTCGAAGTACTCGAACATTGATGAGCTATCGAACTTGTTGGTCAGTAAGCCAGTTTCACGGTCGATACGAACACGGACGATGTTCTCAGGAATCTCTTTACGCTCAGCAGGAACACCCGCTAACGCCGTACCCATGAAATCAACCCATGCAGGTTCTGCTGTTTTCGCGCCAGCTTCTGCACCCGTAATTTGGTTCTTACCAAGATTTGAGTTCGCTTTGGTTCTGCCTAGGTTGCGGTTGTGGTTATCAAAACCAACCCATACCGTTGCAACCATGCCAGGGCCGTAACCGCTGTACCAAGTATCTTTCGAATCGTTGGTGGTACCCGTTTTTCCGCCAATGTCACGACGCTTCAACGGCTGTGCACGCCAACCTGTACCGTTCCAACCCGTACCTGCGCTCCAATCACCGCCACCCCAGATGTTGCTGTACATCATTTCACGAACAAGGAATGCGTTCTGTTCAGAGATAACTTGAGGTGCGTATTGTACTTTGGCATCCACATCTTGCTCTGCAAACTCATCAGCCATTGGGTCTGAGGTCATTTGCTGTTGGCAATCGTCTTTACAAACCACTTTTGGTGTCGCTTCAAATTCAGTCTCACCAAATGGTGTCTCAATGCGGCTGATGTAGAAAGGTTCAACGTAGTAGCCGCCATTAGCGAATACTGAGTAACCTTGAGCTACTTTCATTGGCGTTAAGCTACCCGCACCCAGAGCAATGGTTTCAGAGCGCGGAACTTCATCAATATCAAAGCCAAATCGAGTTAGGTAGTTACGAGTATCATCTAGACCTACTTCGCGCAGTACACGTACCGCCATTACGTTTTTAGACTGAGCTAAGCCAATACGTAAACGAGTTGGACCCACGTAAGTCGGTGGCGAGTTCTTTGGTCGCCATGCGGTACCTTGGCTCTTATCCCATTGGTTAATCGGTGCATCGTTGATCAGTGAGGCTAGCGTTAAGCCTTTCTCAATCGCTGCTGAGTAGATAAAGGGTTTGATACCAGAACCCACCTGACGAATAGATTGCGTTGCACGGTTGAACTTGTTGTGGACAAAGTTAAAGCCACCGACCATCGACAATACCGCGCCGTTGTTCGGGTTCATTGCAACAAATGCTGTGTTCGCATTCGGTACTTGGCTTAGTCGCCATACAATCGGTGTTTCTGATTCTGCAGTCGCTGACTCTTCTGTCGGCTCTTCAGAGACTTCATCGCCGGTAACGGCTTCATGGCGAACCCAGATTTGTTCACCAACCGACAGAATTTCTTTCGCTTGAGAAGGCGCTGGTCCTTGGCGGTTATCCGTTAGGAATTTACGCGCCCAGTTCATGCCTTGCCATTCGATAGTGCCTTCACCTTGGTTCTTAACCCAAATTTGAGCACTTTTCGAATCAACCGCGGTAACAACAGCAGGGACTAGGTCACCATAGGTTGGTTGAGACTTAAGGTGTTTAACGATTTGTTCTTGATCCCACGCTGATTGCGCAGTCTGCCACAATACTTTTTCAGCACCACGGTAGCCGTGACGCTCATCGTAGCCAAGTAGGTTCTTAATTGCGGCTTGGTTCGCTGCTTTTTGCAGTTTCGAATCAACGGTCGTGTAGACCTTCATGCCTGATGTATAAGCTTCTTCACCATAGCGTTCCACCATCCAAGCACGTGCAACTTCAGCAACATATGGCGCGCTCAGTTCGATCTCTGCACCGTGGTATTTCGAGATAAGCTCTTCGCTACGAGCGTCATCGAACTCTGCTTGAGTGATGTATTTCTCGTCTAACATACGACGCAATACAACGTTACGACGGTTAGTCGCGCGCTCAACAGAGTAAATAGGGTTCATTGTCGAAGGTGCTTTTGGCATACCCGCAAGGGTCGCAATTTCACTCAGCGTGAGATCAGGAAGATCTTTACCGAAGTAAACACGTGCTGCCGCGCCAAAACCATACGAACGGTGACCAAGGAAGATCTTGTTGACGTAAAGCTCCATGATCTCTTCTTTACTAAGAAGTTGCTCAATGTGGATCGCAATGAAGATCTCTTTGATCTTACGCATGATCTTTTTCTCATTAGATAAGAAGAAGTTACGCGCAAGCTGCTGAGTAATGGTACTAGCACCTTGTTTGGCTGAACCCGACATTGCAACCACGAGTGCTGCACGTGTGATACCGATTGGGTCAATACCTGGGTGTTCATAGAAACGGCTATCTTCGGTGGCAATCAGAGCCTCAACTAAGTGGCGAGGAATCTCGTCATAAGTGACTGGATTACGACGCTTTTCACCAAATTGAGAGATCAGCTTACCGTCTTGACTGAAGACTTGCATCGGCGTTTGGAGTTCTACGTCGCGCAAAGTGGCAACATCAGGCAACTCTGGTTTTACGTAAAAATAAAACCCGAAAATTGTACTGACTCCAAGAATCATGCAAATCAATGTAAATATGAATAATCGCTTTATGAACTTCACCGGATAATCCCTGATTAGTTAAGGCTGATAAGCAGCAAACCCTTGTACTCTAGGCTAAAAACTTAGCTTTCGTTTATTAACGCTTATTTAACTAATAATCACAACCCCTAGATAATCAACGAAATGCTTGGCACTTCAGGAGCTAGGTCACATGGGTTCATCATTAATTACAGGTATAGATATAAATCATCACAGCATCAAAGCCGTGGTACTAAAACCCGTGGGGGAGTTGTATGCCCTAGTGGGATACAAAGAGCTGCCGATTTCGGACGACATTTTTACAGCTAACCATACTTTGGAGTATCAGAAAACTGTTAAGAAACTTAAAGAACTTAGGAAAGGACTGCCTTTTGGCTGTCGCAACGTCGCCATTTCGGTACCTGATAACACGGTGATCAGCAAAGTACTGCAAATAGAGAGTGAGTTAGAAGACAGAGAAAAAGAGTTTTCTATCTATCAAACCTTCGCCCATCAATCTCCCTTTCCTATCGAGGAGCTGAGTTTAGATTTTGTAAAGCTGGAAGACAAACGATTTGGTAAAGGTTCGACAAGCAGTTATCAGGTATACGCGACTCGTAAAGAAGTTGTGGATAGCCGAGCGGATGCATTAACCAAGGCTGGCTTCAAACCTGTGGTGGTGGATACACAGGCGCATGGGCTACTTAATATCTGGCAATTGGCCTCGCGCCTGTATCCCGATAAGAAAAACTGGTTGCTAGTGGATGTTGGAATCGACCAAACCTCGCTAGGGGTTATCCCGCAGAATTCGGCGCCTTTCTATAAAGACATCGCCTTTGGCACTCAAGATCTTCGCAGCTCAGATGACCCGAGTGATATCGAGAGCGTGTTCGGTACTATGGAAGAGACACATCAATTCATTGTTAACCTGATTGAGAAGCTCAAGCGTCAATTGCAGCTCTATTCATCGGGAAATGCGCAGCAACCTATCTCAGGGATTTGGTTGATGGGCGAGGGCGCCAGCATCCCTATGGTAACCGAAGAGCTAGAACGCCATTTTCAGTTGAGCTGCGAGTCATTGAATCCTTTGTCTTTATTTGAGAATAAGGTCGCCAAGAGACGCCGACTGCCGATTGACTGGCAACACTTTGGTATCGCGGCGGGTATAGCGATGAGTGGGCTCAAGTGGCAGGGAGAGAAGCATGTTGCATCAAATTAACCTGCTGCCGTGGCGTGATGAGATTCGTGCTCAGCACAAGAAGCGTTTTATCCATCTGGTCATTCTTGGCGTCATCATTGCGCTTATAGGGCAATGGGCGGTTGGTCACTATTTTCACGATCAACAAGCCAAGCAGCAAGCTCGCCTCAATTACCTCAATCAGTACATTGCTGAGCTCGACCGACAAATTCAGTCGTTAAAAGTCGCAGAGCAAGAACACAAAGCCATTCTGACTCGACTTGATGTGGTTGAGTCGCTGCAGCTTGGCCGTAATAAGACCACCGACTTCATGAACTTGATGCCGGAGCTGATTCCAGAGGGTGTCTATGTCGACAAGATAAAGATGAATGGTCAGGAGATTGAAATGTCGGGCATCAGCGACAGCACTGCTCGTCTCGCCACCATGTTGGACAACCTCGAACGTTCAGATTCTTTGAAAGGGGTCGAGATGCACTCTATCGTTCATAACCGCAAGCGCTTCAATAAAGAGTTTCAGACCTTCAAGGTCTCTTTTGTGTTTAGCCCTGTGTCTTTAGAAAACACAACCGCGAGCAGAAAAGATAAGGGGGCGCATCATGGCTAACCTTCAAAATAGGATTAGTAGGCAAAACAGGATGAGCTTGCAAGATCTCGATGTTGATGAGATCACCGAATGGCCATTGTTGCCTCAGCTTCTCGTGATTCTGGTGTTGATGGTGTTAATCCAAGGTGTTGGCACTTGGCTGTATCTGCTGCCGCTCGACGAGGAACTGAAACAGATGAAGCAACAGGAGCAGACCTTAAAAACGACCTTGAGGATAAAGGCGAATAAGGTTGCAGCCTTGCCTAAGTTGCAGAGCCAGTTGGATGAGCTAACTAGTCGCTACGATTATCTATTAGAGCAGCTGCCCGTTCAAAAGGAGTTGGCGAGCATGTTGGCCTCCGTGAATGAGCTCGGCTTGGATAACTCGCTGACCTTCACACGAATCGATTGGGGGCAAAAGCAGAATAAGGAGTTTCTCTATCGATTGCCTCTCAATATAGAGCTGACAGGTGACTATCACGAGATTGGTGACTTCTCTGCTGCCATCGCCAAGCTGCCGCGTATTATTAGCTTTGATGATGTGAATTGGCAGCGAGTCAGTCAAGAAAGTAGCACGCTGCACTTTAGGGTTCGAGCTTATACCTACCAGTTTAAATCGGAGGTTAATGATGAAACCCAATAGCGCGTTTTACTCAATCGTATTGATGCTTGCGTTGTCAGGCTGCAAAGCTAATCAAGACTCACTGCAAGATTTTGTGGCGCAGGTTGAAGCCAAGGCGAGAAAAGATGTCGAGCAACTTGTCCCAGCAACTGAATTCACGGCGGCGACTTATCAGCGTCGATCTTTGCGTCCTCCCTTTGAACTGCCTAAAGAAGCCATTGTGCAAAACCAACCCTTGGTTAAGAAAGACTGTTGGCAACCCAGCGCCCGTTCTCGTAATGGCAAGTTAGAGAAGTACCCGCTGAGTAAGCTTCGTTTAAGAGGCGTGATGGGCAGTGGCTCAAGCGTGTTTGGCTTAGTGCAAACACCCAAAGGCAACGTGGTAAACGTCAAGAAAGGCCAGTTTATCGGCTTAAACAATGGCCGAGTTACTAAGGTGACGAGCCAATACGTTCAGATTAATGAAACTCTTCCAGATGGCTTAGGTTGTTGGCATAAGCGCAACGTTAGGCTGGCTCTGAAGTAAACCAATGTCACATGATGTGGATATGAGATGTAAATATGATTAAAGGAATAAGTGGATTAGTGAGCAAGGCTCTACAAGGTTTTGCTGTGTCTGTGATGTTGGTTGTTAGCGTGCTCAGCCATGCCGAGAGCTTACCGAACAAATTGGAGAATATTGATTTTAGGGTCAATAAGGATAAAGACGCCGTCATCATTATTGAGCTGGCGACCAGCACAGCAGTGGTGGATGTTCAACGAGCTCAGGAAGGGTTAAGTATCGAGCTAATCAATACTCAAGTTGATGATGACAAGCTCTACCTGCTGGATGTGAAGGATTTCGCTACCTTGGTTGAAGGCATTGAAGTCTATAAAGAGACACCAAGCACTCGGCTTCTAGCGACGATTAGCAATGACTATCAGTATGAATACAACCTAAAGGGGCGCTTTATTGAGGTGGTGATCAGCAAACCGGTGCTCGATGAAGCGACCAAAGAAAAAAGCGTTCTAGAGAAAGAGGGCAAGCTGATATCGATTAACTTCCAGGATATCCCGGTACGAAATGTCCTGCAACTGATTGCCGATTACAACGACTTCAATCTCGTGGTGTCTGATTCGGTAGCCGGAAACCTGACGTTACGCTTAGATGGCGTACCTTGGCAGCAAGTTCTCGACATTATCTTGCAAGTTAAAGGCTTGGATAAGCGTGTTGATGGCAATGTTATCTTGGTCGCGCCGAAAGCGGAGCTCGACCTTCGAGAGCAACAAGCGTTAGAGAAATCGCGCTTAGAAGAGGAGTTAGGGGAGCTTAAATCGGAAATCATCAAGATTAACTTTGCTAAAGCCACCGACATCGCTGACATGATTGGAGGTGAAGGTGCGGTCAGCATGTTGTCCGATCGTGGTTCGATTACCATTGATGAGCGCACCAACTCACTGCTCATTCGTGAATTGGAAGAAAACATTGCCGTGATCCGAGGCATCATTGAATCGTTAGACATTCCCGTGAAGCAGGTACAGATAGAGGCACGTATTGTCACGGTTACTGAGGGTAATCTTGATGAGCTTGGCGTGCGCTGGGGCGTTTCCTCAACCAACGGAAGCTTCACCGTTGGTGGCTCAATCGAAGGTAACCACCCATCAGCGATTACGCCGTATGACGACGATAGCGGCAGCAGCGTGATTGATGACTATCTCAACGTCAATTTAGGGGCAACATCGCCGAACGCCTCGAGTATTGCGTTTCAGGTGGCCAAACTGGGTTCAGATACCTTACTCGATCTTGAACTGTCGGCACTGCAACAAGAGTCAAAAGCTGAAATCATTTCTAGTCCACGCTTAATCACCACCAATAAAAAGCCGGCTTATATTGAGCAAGGTACTGAAATTCCTTACTTAGAGTCATCTTCAAGTGGCGCTACGTCGGTTGCATTTAAGAAAGCCGTGTTGAGTCTTAAGGTGACACCGCAGATCACGCCCGATAATCGTTTGGTATTGGATTTGAGCGTGACTCAAGATAGGCCAGGGCAAGTGGTAAAAACTGGAACCGGTGAAGCGGTCGCCATTGATACGCAAAGAATAGGTACGCAAGTGCTTGTTAATAATGGTGAAACTGTCGTGCTTGGCGGGATATTTCAGCACAGCGTGAGCAGTACAGTGGATAAAGTTCCTCTGTTGGGGGACCTGCCAGTTTTGGGCGCATTGTTCCGTCGCAGCTATGAAAATGTGGGTAAAAGTGAACTACTTATTTTTGTCACACCCAAAGTTGTGATTCAGTAATGAACAATTAGATTAAAAATAAAGTTGCATTAGTGGCACCTAACCTTGATAATTTCGGGTCTTATCACGAATTATCTGTGAGGAATCGGTGCCACGGGCCTTTTAATTTCAGTACTTGTACTGACCTACCTTGTGGCGATGTCATTGAATTAACGTTGTAAATTACTGCTAAAAACATGGCTGAGAAACGCAATATTTTTCTTGTTGGCCCAATGGGCGCCGGCAAAAGTACAATTGGTAGACACCTAGCTTCCCAACTTCATATGGAGTTTCTAGACTCTGACACTGTGATCGAAGAGCGCACTGGCGCAGACATCGCATGGGTTTTTGATGTTGAGGGCGAAGAAGGTTTCCGTAAGCGCGAAGAATCTGTAATCAATGATCTGACAGAAGAACAAGGTATTGTTCTTGCGACAGGTGGTGGTTCAGTGTTGAGCAAAGAAAACCGTAACCGTCTATCTGCACGAGGCATTGTTGTATACCTAGAGACAACAATTGAAAAGCAACTTGCTCGCACTAACCGCGACAAGAAACGCCCTCTACTTCAAACAGACAACCCGCGTGATGTGCTAGAAGATCTAGCTGTATCTCGCAACGCACTATACGAAGAAGTGGCGGACTACACAGTTCGTACTGACGACCAAAGTGCAAAAGTGGTAGCCAACCAGATCGTAAAAATGCTAGAAGAACGTTAAGTTCATTTTTTCGGAGAGCAAACCCATGGAACGGATTACGGTCAATCTAGCTGAGCGTAGCTACCCTATCTCTATTGGCGCCGGGTTATTTGAAGACCCGGCGTACCTTTCTTTTTTATCAGGTAAGCAGAAAGTTGTTGTTATCAGTAATGTGACAGTAGCGCCTCTTTATGCTGATAAAATTTTATCGCTATTGGATCAAGTCGGCTGTCAGACATCTCTTCTCGAGCTGCCAGACGGTGAACAGTACAAAACCCTTGAAACGTTCAATTCAGTGATGAGCTACATGCTTGAAGGAAATTACAGCCGCGATGTGGTGGTGATTGCTTTAGGAGGTGGTGTTATCGGTGACTTGGTCGGTTTTGCTGCCTCTTGTTACCAGCGCGGTATTGATTTCATTCAAATCCCGACGACCCTTCTTTCTCAAGTGGACTCTTCTGTTGGTGGTAAAACCGCAGTAAACCATCCTCTTGGTAAGAATATGATCGGCGCTTTTTACCAACCGAAATCTGTGATCATCGATACCAACTGTTTATCAACGCTTCCAGAGCGTGAGTTTGCAGCGGGCATTGCTGAGGTGATCAAATACGGCATCATTTACGATGAAGCCTTCTTTGATTGGTTGGAGCAGAATCTAGAGAAACTTTATCAACTTGATGAAGAAGCACTGATTACCGCGATTGCTCGTTGTTGTGCAATTAAGGCTGAAGTGGTGGCTCTAGATGAAAAAGAGTCAGGAATCAGAGCGTTATTGAACCTAGGTCATACATTTGGTCATGCGATTGAAGCAGAACTAGGCTATGGTAATTGGCTACATGGTGAAGCTGTGTCGTCAGGCACTGTAATGGCAGCTAAAACAGCTCAATTACAGGGACTGATCTCTCAGCAGCAACTTGAGCGAATTATTTCTATACTCAAGAATGCGAAACTACCAATCCATACGCCAGAAAGCATGTCTTTTGAAGACTTTATGAAGCACATGATGCGCGATAAAAAAGTGCTGTCTGGTCAGTTGCGTTTGGTATTACCAACAAGTATTGGTACTGCTGAAGTGGTTGCTGATGTGCCTCAAGACATCATTAAACAAGCGATCGATTTCTGCCGTACTCTTTAAATTTGGTTGTGAGGTTGCCTAGCTAAACTCTAGGCAACTGAAGCGTTTTACTGATCGATCTTATCAGTAGGGATCCCCAATGAGTTTGGCTCATGAATTAAGAGTATTAGAGTTAGAATCTCAAGTTGAGCTGCTAGAGCGCTTACAGCTTTTGACTAACTTTGGTTCAAACCTTGTGACGGTGGCGGGCAAAGCTGGCTCTGGCCGATCTTGGTTGGCTCAGCGTTATCTTGAAGCATGGTCGACAGAAAAAAATCAGTGTTTACTGCTTTGTCATCCAAGCCAAGACGATCAACAACGCCGTGCGCTCATTCTTAGCCAAATTGTTTCTGATCCCCTGTTTAATCAACATGATTCTTTATCGGATAGCCTAACAAGGTTACTGGATGGAGAACCGTGTAATGTGGTTATCGTCGTTGATGATGCCCAACGACTTTCTGAGCTATTGGTATCCGAATTATGGATGTTGGTACTGGAAGCTCAATCAAACCCTCAATGGACGATCAATATCGTTCTCTTCTCGGAACCTGGCCACTTAGATACGTTATTAACGCGTTTGAGCTACGGTCAACAACACAAACCTATCGATCTTGAGATCGATGACCTTTCGCAACCAGAAGCTGAACATTTCTTTGAATCACTGGTGATTCGATATGTTGATGATGAGTCTGAAACTTGCGTGCGACGTGCGTTTAATAAAGCGCAACCTCTGCCCGGTGAGTTAATGGCTTTAGGAGAATTGAAAGTGGAAAAAAGGATTATTATTCGCTCAATTATTGGCTCACCCATCAATATCGCGATTGTGGTGGCCTTGCTGTTGATTTTAATTGGTGGTGGTTATTGGTGGATGTTCAGTCAACCAACCCCTGACGATAAAGCGCAATCTCTTATCGCTCCGATTGAACAGACAGCTATCCCAACTTTTGAAGTGGAAAGTGGTGCCGAGCAAGCTGGAATCGACGGAATGGACGATTCTGAAGCCGAAGCTGACATGAGTTATCAAGGTGCTGATGACGACAGCTCATCTTTGCCACCGACTGTCGTTGAAGATACCGCGAGTGTTGGAGAAGTCGAACAAGATCAGCAGCGTGTCGTAATCACCTCTGATGTGGTTGATGCCTTGCTTGATGATAAACCTGAAAGTGCCGATACCAGTGCGATTGATGCTGCTGTTGAAGAAAACACAGGTGCCGCGGTGAGTTCGCAATCAGATGCAGACAAAGTGGAGTCACAGCCTTCAGCCGATGAAGCAACAGACCTAACACAGTCCACGCCACCGACTAAGAAAATTACATTCTCATTTTCTCGCGAAGAGTTACAAGCTATCTCTCCGCGAGCTTATACTTTGCAGTTGAGTGCGATGACCTCATTGGACGACGTACAGTCTTTCATTGAAGAGTATGACCTTGAGAACAAGGTTCGTATTTACCCAACACTTCGCAACGACACCAAGTGGTTTATTATCACTTATCAAGATTACCCAACGATTCAAGTAGCGAGAGACGCGGTAAGTGCGTTATCAAAACCCCTTCAACAGTTGGAACCTTGGGCAAAATCGATGAATCAAGTGCATCGAGAGATAGAACGTGCGAAATAACCCTGAGCTTAGCCTCAAAATATGTTACATTCCGCAGCCTTATTTTTGAGTTGATAGATAGAGCAGTAAATGAAAAAGCAGCGTGCCTTTCTAAAATGGGCTGGTGGTAAATATGGCCTAGTTGAAGACATCCAACGTCACCTGCCACCTGCTCGTAAATTGGTAGAACCGTTTGTCGGTGCCGGCTCAGTATTTCTGAATACTGACTTTGAACAGTACCTGCTTGCAGATATCAATCCCGATCTTATCAACCTGTACAACCTGCTTAAAACCGATCCTGAAACTTATATCACGGAAGCGAAGCGCTGGTTCTGTCCTGAGAACAACCGTAAAGAAGCCTTCTTAGATATTCGCGCTGAGTTCAATGGTACAGATAACGTCATGTATCGTTCATTGGCTTTCTTGTATATGAACCGATTTGGCTTCAATGGCCTATGTCGTTACAACAAGAAGGGCGGTTTTAACGTTCCATTTGGTTCTTATAAAAAACCTTACTTCCCAGAAGCTGAGCTGGAATTTTTTGCCGAGAAAGCGAAAAAAGCCACCTTCGTCTGTGAGGGATACCATGAAACCTTTAGCCGCGCGCGCAAAGGCTGTGTGGTTTACTGCGATCCTCCATACGCACCACTGTCGAACACGGCAAACTTTACCTCTTACGCAGGTAATGGCTTTAGCTTAGATGACCAAGCTGCACTGGCGGATGTTGCTGAAAAAGCAGCGATGGAACGAGGCATCCCTGTCTTGATCTCAAACCATGACACCACCTTAACGCGCCGTTTATACCATGGTGCAGAACTGAACGTGGTCAAGGTTAAGCGCACCATTAGCCGTAATGGCGCAGGGCGCAATAAAGTCGATGAGTTACTGGCACTTTTTCATAAAGAGAAAAACCAGCAACACGCTTCAGAAGAATTGTAGCGGCCAACATAACCCTCGAACTCATTAAATTGAGTGACCAACGGGTACTTTCATAAACTAATCTTTCGAACTGCTAGGATCTGCTTAGTTGCTTAGGTAGAATTGCACACCAAATAGTCTTGGAATTGAGTCTTGTATTTGTATATGAGATGTCACAAGGCGGTGATATTCGCAATTTACTCACTCTTAAGAGGTTTGGTATGAAAGATTTTCTAATCGCTCCATCGATTTTGTCTGCAGATTTTGCTCGTCTTGGTGAAGACGTAGAAAAAGTACTCGCAGCTGGTGCTGATGTTGTGCACTTCGATGTGATGGACAACCACTACGTACCTAACCTGACTTTTGGCGCGCCTATCTGTAAAGCGCTGCGCGACTACGGTATTACGGCTCCTATCGATGTTCACCTTATGGTTAAGCCAGTAGACAGCATCGTGCCTGAGTTTGCTAAAGCCGGCGCATCAATGATTACCTTCCACGTTGAAGCTTCAGAGCACATCGATCGCACTCTACAGCTAATCAAAGAGCACGGCTGTAAAGCGGGTGTGGTTCTTAACCCTGCAACGCCGCTTTCTTGCTTAGATTACATCCTAGACAAAGTAGACATGATTCTACTGATGTCTGTGAACCCAGGCTTCGGCGGTCAATCTTTCATTCCGCACACGCTAGATAAACTACGTGCTGTTCGTAAGCTGATTGATGAGTCAGGCCGTGACATTCGCCTTGAGATTGATGGCGGCGTGAAGGTTGATAACATCCGTGAAATCGCAGAAGCGGGCGCAGATATGTTCGTTGCGGGTTCAGCTATCTTCAATCAACCAGATTACAAAGAAGTGATTGATGAGATGCGTGCAGAGCTTGCAAAAGTAAACGCATAATCGTAAAACTACAGATAGATTGAATATTAAGGGGCTAATTTGCCCCTTTTTTACGTCTTATAGCTCAACTCATAAGACGAACATAATAAATAGGAAAGTAAGATGTCATTAAGCTCAATAAAACTGATCGCCTTTGATTTGGATGGAACCTTGTTAGACAGCGTGCCTGATTTGGCCGTTGCTGCTGACCAAGCTTGTCAGGAGTTGGGTTTCCCTTCAGTGAGCGAAGAACAAGTTCGCGACTACGTAGGTAATGGTGCTGATGTTCTTATCGGACGTTCACTCAGCCGTAACTTGACGGTTGACCCAAGCCTAGAGCCAGAGCTACTGAAAAAAGCACGCATCCTGTTTGATGATTTCTATGAGCAGGGCGGTCACAAGCTAAGTCACCTTTACCCATCGGTTAAAGAGACGCTGGCTGAGCTGGATAAAGCCGGCTTCACTATGGCGCTGGTTACCAACAAGCCATCGAAGTTTGTACCAGACGTACTGGCGCAACACGGTATTGATAAGTACTTTGTTGATGTGTTGGGTGGCGACTCTTTCCCAGAGAAAAAACCGAACCCAGTCGCTCTGAACTGGTTGCTAGAAAAGCACAATGTAAAAGCGGAAGAGATGTTGATGGTTGGCGATTCAAGCAACGACATTAAAGCGGCTAAGAATGCAGGTTGTCACTCGTTTGGTCTGACTTACGGTTATAACCACGGCGAGCCGATTTCAGCATCAAACCCTGACTATGTCGCGGATAACGTCGCGCAATTACTAGATGTCGTTCTAGTTTCAGCATAAAGCGGACAAAAGTTAGCTAACCTACTAGCAAAATACTTATCAATGAGTACACTGGATGAGCCGTACAGAAGAGCTGTGCGGCTTTTCTATATTTAAGTTAAGAAGCTAAGCGTTCAATAAACTTAGCGAATAAGCAAAGGAATTAAAACCATGAGCAAGCCCATCGTATTGAGTGGTGTTCAACCATCTGGTGAACTAAGTATCGGTAACTACTTGGGTGCTCTACGTCAATGGCAACAGATGCAAGATGATTACGATTGCCAATACTGTGTTGTAGACCTTCACGCAATTACGGTTCGCCAAGATCCGAAAGCACTGCATGAAGCGACTCTAGACGCACTAGCAATCTGTCTTGCTGTCGGTGTTGATCCAAAGAAGAGCACGCTATTTGTTCAGTCACACGTACCAGAGCATGCTCAACTTGGTTGGCTTCTTAACTGTTACACACAAATGGGTGAACTGAGCCGTATGACTCAGTTTAAAGATAAGTCTGCACGTCACTCAAACGACGTAAACGTAGGCCTATACGACTACCCAGTGTTGATGGCTGCAGACATCCTGCTTTACGGTGCTCACCAAGTACCTGTAGGTAGCGACCAGAAACAACACCTAGAGCTAGCGCGTGATATCGCAACTCGCTTCAATAACATCTACGGTCCTGAAACGCCAATCTTCCAAGTACCAGAACCTTACATTCCAACAGTGAATGCACGTGTAATGAGCCTGCAAGACGCGACGAAGAAGATGTCTAAGTCGGACGACAACCGTAAGAACGTGATTACTCTGCTAGAAGAGCCTAAGTCGATCATCAAGAAGATCAACAAAGCGCAAACCGATGCAGAAACACCACCACGCATTGCTCACGATTGGGAAAACAAAGCGGGTATCTCTAACCTAATGGGTCTGTACTCTGCAGCGACGGGTAAAACGTTCGAAGAGATCGAAGCGCAGTACCAAGGCGTTGAAATGTACGGTCCGTTCAAGAAAGACGTAGGCGCAGCATTGGTTGAGATGCTTGAGCCGATTCAAGCTGAATATCACCGTATCCGTGCTGACCGTGCCTACATGGACGCAGTAATGAAAGCCGGTGCTGAAAAAGCCTCTGAACGTGCTGCAGTGACACTGAAAAAAGCATACGAAGCAGTAGGTTTTGTTACTCGCCCATAGGGTGAACTAACACAACTCGCTTGAGAATTTGAGCCCAAAGTAGCTGTTGTTTACTTTGGGCTTTTTCATGCCCATTCCATTTGCCTTCCTCGAAACCCCCTTGTTTGAATTGATAATTTACCCAGTATTTAGCTAGCATATCCATCGCTGTAATGCTGTGCAGATGATCTTATTTGGTACCCTCAAGCTTTATAAAATCACACTCGTTTCTATATATGTTGGAAATATATAACGTGCCAAACAATTGATGATTCCAAAGTGATAAGTTCCTCATTTTCTTGCCAACTGACTTATTCCTTTCATAAATAAACCTGATAGTTACCACAAAATACATGACTGCCCATAGATGGCAGTGACTATAACTCGATGAACTCAGGTGAAACGGATGGCTCTTTTACACAAACCTTCATTGCTAGCAGTGGCAATTGGTAGCTTGTTAACTACAAGCGCACACGCTGATTTGTTTATTTCACAATATGTGGAAGGCGGCAGCTATAACAAAGCGGTTGAGATTGCCAATAGTGGCGATAGCAGCATTAGTTTAGATGGTTACTCATTGGCGAAATCTGCCAATGGCAACGGATCATGGGGTGCCACTTTACCTTTAGATGGACACGTTTTAGCACCCGGTGAAGTACTCGTGGTCGCACATTCTAGTGCGAGTGATGAGATTAAAGCTCAAGCTGACATCATTAATGCCTCTCTCGCCAATCATAATGGTGACGACCCGCTGGCTATCTTGAATTCAGACGGCTCGGTACATGATGTTGTTGGTTTGATGGGCGATGTGGACTGGGGCAAAGATGTTACTTTGGTTCGTGCGACACAAACACCTTCTGCGACGTTTGATGCTTCACAATGGGTATCGCTACCAAAAGACAGCATTGAAGGCCTAGGTTCACTAGACAGCGTTGAACTGCCAGAAGCGTTCACTTGTACACAAGATGGCTCTGACCCAGTATTCACCACCATTCAAGAAATCCAAGGTGAGGGCGCTACATCGCCATTCATCGATGGCTACCCGTACATCACCGACGATGAATATTTCGTAAAAGGTGTGGTAAGTGCGGTAACAACAGGCCTAACTAAAGGCTTCTACCTGCAAGCACTTGAGGATGATTTCAACTCAAGCACTTCTGAGGGTCTATTTATTCATACCAACCAGTCGAGCTCAGAGCTAGTAGCCGGTGATGTAGTGTGTGTGAAAGGCAAGGTTCAAGAATACTACAGCCACACTCAGCTGAAAGTAGAAAACAACCAATGGCTAAAACAGGGCGAGCAGCAGGCACCTGAAGCGACGGCGATAGAAGTGCTAGACAGTGACGAGAACTTCGCTGCAACGCTTGAACGCTACGAAGGCATGTTGGTGAAAACAACCGAAGCGCTTGATATGCGTGTGACGCGTACCTTTGGTTATGACTACGCAGGTCGTCGTAACAACATGGTACTGGCGCATGAGCGTATTAACATGCAGCCGAACCAGCTTTTCGCCGCGGGATCTGACGAAGCGAAGCAGCAAACTGAAGACAACGCAGACCGCCGTCTTTTCGTTGAAACCGATCAAAAAGCGGCTGATGGACAAGTCCCTTTCTACCCAGATTTTGGCCGCACTGATATCGACCAAGATGGTTCAACAGAAGATTACATCCGCATTGATGACACCATTGTTGGCCTAGAAGGCGTGCTGACTTACAGCTACGGTGAGTACCGTTTAATTGCGACTAACCAGATCTCGGCTGAAAACTATGTGCGTAACGATCCGCGTACCGACAAACCAGACATGGATGAAGGCGACCTACGTATTGCGACCTTCAACGTATTGAACTACTTCAACTCTCCATTTGGTGGCGACGCGAATCAGCACGGCAATAACCGTGGCGCGAACACCATCACTGAGTTTGAGATGCAGCAAGAGAAGATTGTGAACGCGATTCTTCGCTTAGATGCAGACATCATTGGCTTGATGGAAATTGAGAACAATGGCTTTGGTGAAGGCTCTGCCATTCAGCAACTTGTAAACCAACTGAATGATCGCATTGAGCGTAAGAAAGACCGTTATACCTTTGTGGCTGTCGACTCGAACGAAGACGGCGTAACCGACGAGATGGACTCGATTGGTACCGATGTAATCACAACCGGTGTTATCTACCGTAAGAAGGTGGTTAAGCTTAAAGACAGCCGTGTTATCGCGATGCCAAGCCAACAAGCACCAGAGGTGTTAGACGATTCAGGCAAGGTGATTGAAGACGGTAAGAACTACCAACGTGACTCATTGGCGCCAACCTTTAAAGTTAAAGGCACCAAAGAGAAACTCACCGTAGCGATCAACCACTTTAAATCGAAAGGCTCTAAGTGTTGGGAAGATGCTGCTCCGATTGAGCAGGGCGGCCAAGGTGGTGTTGACGCCGATAAGCAAGGCTCATGTGAGAACTTCCGTGTGGCAGCGGCGGTGGCACTGGGTGAAGCGCTCGATGGCATCAAAGGCCATAAAGTGATCCTGGGTGATATGAACTCGTACGGCATGGAAGATCCAATGCTGGTGCTAACGGATTACTCTGAAGAGAAATACGGTAAGCAAATCAAAGCGGCTCGTAACACTTACATAGATGGTGTTGAACAGTTTGGTGATAATGGTGCGGTGATTACTAAGAACTACGGTTACATTAATGCTGTGGCTCAAAAGCACCCAGACAGCTGGAGCTATTCATACAATGACGAAGTGGGCGCACTGGATCACCTGTTGATCAGCGACAGCCTGAAAGATAGGGTTGTCGATGCTACCGATTGGCACATCAATGGTGGTGAGTCGACGTTGTTTGACTACAACGAAGAGTTCAAAGGCGACCTACCTAAATACCAAGATCACTTCCGTTCATCGGATCATGATCCTGCGGTTCTTGAACTGCGAGTAGGCGGTTCATTTGGCTTCGGTGCTCTGATGTCACTATTTGGCTTAGCAATGTGGCGTCGTCGCAACTAGCTCAATCACAAATAGATTGGCTTGCCATACAAGTAAGCCAATTCAGATAACTTAGCGCTATCTGTAAACAATTAAGGTCAACTTAGGTTGGCCTTAATTATTGGCGAAATGCAGTTTCCACTTGCCTTTCGCTATGGGTATTGCACAATACTGCCCCTATATCTCCCAATCCTTTAGTATTTAGCAAACGATTTCGACCCATGTTACTTATCATCGATAACTACGACTCTTTTACCTATAACTTGTATCAGTATTTCTGTGAGTTAGGGGGAACTGTAAAAGTTGTTCGCAACGATGAGATTGATATTGCGGGCATCGAAGCGCTGAATCCTAGTCATCTTGTTATCTCGCCGGGTCCTTGTACACCGGATGATGCGGGCATTTCTCTACAAGTCATCGAACACTTCGTTGGTAAACTGCCGCTCTTAGGAGTGTGTCTTGGTCATCAAGCCATTGCCCAAGTGTTTGGTGGTGAAGTGGTGAGAGCCAGACAAGTGATGCACGGTAAAACCTCTCCGATACGCCACAATGGCAAGAGTGTTTTTCAGGGATTGAACAACCCATTGACCGTGACACGTTACCACTCACTAGTGGTGAAAAATGGCACGCTACCAGATTGCTTTGAACTGACGTCTTGGACGGAGTTTGAAGATGGCAGCATGGATGAGATCATGGGTTATCAACACAAAACTTTGCCGATTGATGCGGTGCAATTTCACCCTGAATCGATTAAAACAGAGCAAGGACACCAACTTCTCGCTAACTTCCTAGCACGCTAAGTGTTTAAATTTGACCCTTTCTCCGCCTAAATAAGCCAGTTAAACCTGTCAGCCCATTCGTTAAGCGTTTAAATTCGGGCTTTACGCGTCTCTCTCCCTCTGACGCCGATCACTTTTTATAACATTTCTCTCTCGCTTCGCTAAGTTTTTAGCCTATGCAAAATTATTCGCGTTATTTCCTCTCGAACCCTATATACCGCTGTGCCAGTAAGGCTTTGCTATTACTAGTCATACGTTTAGGTAAAAAAAGCTTCATAAAACAGATTAATTGATGCATAAATAGTCATAGGTAGTGACGTTTAGCTGGTTGTGAGGGATGGCTAAAGAATAATCTACTATTGAAAAGGTTAATTAAATGTAAATATAATGCTGCAGCGGGATTATGGCGAGACAAAATATCTTTGGCTCACTTATGAACCATTACGCTTATTTGCGAAGCTTGCGGTATCGAGAAGGAATGTACGATGACAGTGGAAAATAAAGTAGAACGTAGTCTGTTTAATGAGGTGATGGTGCCTTGTTATAACCCAATGGAAATGATCCCAGTAAAAGGGGAAGGCGCACGCGTTTGGGACCAACAAGGCCGAGAGTATATCGACTTTGCTGGTGGTATCGCTGTGAGCTGTTTGGGTCACTGTCACCCAGCAATGGTTAATGCTGTTACCGAGCAAGCAAACAAGATTTGGCACCTAAGTAATGTAATGACTAACGAACCTGCACTGCGTTTAGCGAAGAAGCTAACTGACGTATGTTTTGCAGAAAAAGTATTCTTTGCGAACTCTGGTGCAGAAGCGAACGAAGCAGCACTTAAGCTAGCTCGTCGTTGGGCTGCGGATGTTCACGGTCCTGAGAAATCTGAAATCATTGCATTCAAACAAGGTTTCCACGGTCGTACTTTCTTTACTGTAACCGTTGGTGGTCAAGAAGCTTACTCAGATGGCTTCGGTCCAAAACCTGGCGATGTAACTCACCTACCTTACAACGATATTGCCGCTCTAGAAGCGCATATCTCTGATCGCACTTGTGCCATCATGATGGAACCTCTGCAAGGCGAGGGCGGTATCATCTCTCCAACGGCTGAGTTCGTGAATACGGTTCGTGAACTGTGTGACAAGCACAATGCATTGTTGATTTTTGATGAAGTACAAACAGGTAATGGTCGTACTGGTAACTTCTATGCTTACCAAGGTCTGGGCGTGACGCCAGACATTCTAAGCACAGCGAAGTCTCTAGGTGGCGGTTTCCCTATCGGCGCAATGCTGACGACGTCTGAACTGGCTACACACCTTAAGGTTGGTACGCACGGTTCTACATACGGTGGTAACCCACTGGCGTGTGCGGTAGCTGAAGCAGTGGTTGACGTAGTTAGCCAACCTGAGACTCTAGAAGGCGTAAAAGAGCGTGAAGCGCTATTCCGTGATGGTCTAACTAAGATTAACGACAAATACCAAATTTTCAGTGAGATTCGTGGTAAAGGCCTATTGTTAGGTGCTGCACTGAATGACGAATGGCAAGGGCGTGCGCGTGACGTATTAGTAGCAGCAGGCGAGCAAGGCCTAATGGTACTGGTTGCGGGTGCAAACGTGGTTCGTTTTACTCCATCACTGGTTATCACTAAACAAGAAATTGAAGAAGGTTTATCAAAACTAGACAAAGCAATCGCTACGCTAGTTTAGCCTGAGCGGCGTCATAGGAATGATCGCCACTAGAGCGATCCCATGACGTTCTGCTAAAGGCCCAAGCTTCTGGTTTTGGGCCTATTTTGCATCTGGAGGGAATATTGATGCTAGTTGTTCGCCCAATAAAACTATCTGATTACGATGCGCTGCATACCTGCGCCGTTGAGTCAGGACACGGATTCACATCTCTTCCGGTTAACGAAGAACTGTTAACTAACCGTATTACTCACTCTGAATACAGCTTTGCGAAAGCAGACGTGACCGAACCTGGTGACGAAGGCTACCTAATGGTTGGCTTCGACACAGAAACCGGTGAAGTTGCTGGTACCACAGGCATTGAAGCTTCAATTGGTTGGGACGTTCCGTTTTACTCTTACCACATCAGTAAAGTGGTTCACTCATCGCAAAAGCTTGGCGTGAATAACGTGGTGAAGCTGCTGACTTTCGGTAATAACTACACTGGCTGCAGCGAGATTTGTACGCTGTTCTTACGTCCTGATTACCGCAAAGGCTTAAACGGTCGACTGATGTCTAAGTGTCGTTTCCTACTGATGGCTGAGCACCCAGAGCGTTTCTCAAAAACGATCTTTGCTGAGATGCGTGGTGTATCAGATGCAGAAGGCAACTCGCCATTCTGGAAGTGGTTGCAAGAGCACTTCTTCTCGATTGACTTCACACTAGCCGATTACCTAACGGGTATTGGTAAGAAAGGCTTCATCGCAGACCTTATGCCGAAACTGCCAATCTATGTAAACCTATTGAGTGAAGAAGCTCAGGCGGTGATTGGTCAAGTGCACGATAACACCCGCCCAGCATTGAAACTGTTGGAACGTGAAGGTTTCACGAATCGTGGTTATGTCGACATCTTTGATGCGGGACCAACGGTCGAGTGTGATTTAAGAAACATCGAATCTGTACGTCACTCTATTCGAGCACAGGTTCAAATTGCAGAGCACTCTAGCTCTAAAGACTTCCTAATTGGTAATACCTCATTTGAGAACTTCCGCGCAGTAGCCGCGAAAGGTGCGTATGACCAAGCAAGCGACACAGTGATTTTATCATCTGAAGTAGCAAGCGCTCTTGAAGTAAAAGAAGGCGAATTCGTTCGCATGTTGGCTCAATAAGAGCGGCGATTATCTGTCGAAGATTTTAAGGATAGAAGTATGACTCAGTGGATAGCAGGACAGTGGGTGGCAGGTCAAGGTGACGCCATGACATCAGTAAGCCCATACAACAATGAAGTAGTGTGGCAGGGTGATAGCGCGACACCAGCACAGGTTGAATCTGCAGTAGCAGCAGCTCGTGAAGCCTTCTTGGTTTGGAAAAAACTGAGCTTTGCAGAGCGTGAAGCGATCGTGTTGAACTTTGCTGAGAAAGTTAAAGAGAACAGCGAAGAAATCGCGCAAATCATCGCGAAAGAGACGGGCAAACCGATTTGGGAAACTAGCACTGAAGCGGGCGCAATGGCGGGCAAGATTGCTATTTCAATTCGTGCTTACCATGAGCGTACCGGTGAAGCTTCTCGTGAAGCGGCAGGCAACCAGATTGTACTGCGTCACCGTCCATTAGGCGTGATGGCAGTATTTGGTCCTTATAACTTCCCTGGTCACCTACCTAACGGTCATATTGTTCCTGCACTGCTATCGGGTAATACCGTGGTATTTAAGCCTTCAGAGCAGACACCTTGGACGGGTGAGTTTGCGATGAAATTATGGCAAGAAGCGGGTCTTCCTGCTGGCGTAATCAACCTAGTACAAGGCGCTAAAGAGACAGGTATCGCACTGGCCGATGCTAAAGGTCTTGATGGCGTGCTGTTCACAGGTAGTGCTAATACGGGGCATATCCTTCACCGTCAATTCGCGGGCCAACCGGGCAAGATGCTGGCACTAGAGATGGGTGGCAATAACCCTATGGTGATCAGTGACCAATATGGTGACGCAGACGCAACGGTATACACCATTATCCAATCGGCGTTCATCAGTGCGGGTCAACGTTGTACATGTGCTCGTCGTTTGTACGTGCCTGTTGGCGAGAAGGGGGATCTGCTACTCGATAAGCTGGTCGCAGCGACGCAAAAGATTCGTGTTGATCAGCCATTCGCTGAACCAGCACCCTTCATGGGTCCTCAGATCTCTGAAGCTGCGGCTAAGTTCATTCTGGACGCGCAAGCGAATCTACAATCGTTAGGCGGCGTCAGCCTAGTAGAAGCAAAAGCGGGTCAAGCGGCGTTTGTTTCTCCGGGTATTATCGACGCAACCAACATTGCTGAGCTGCCGGATGAAGAGTACTTCGGTCCACTGCTACAAGTGGTTCGTTACCAATCGCTAAAGCAAGCGGTTGAATTAGCTAACGACACACGCTTTGGTTTATCTGCTGGCCTAGTATCAACAGATGATTCTGAATGGGAATACTTCGTTGACCATATCCGTGCGGGTATTGTTAACCGTAACCGTCAGCTAACAGGCGCAAGTGGTGATGCACCATTTGGTGGTCCGGGTGCTTCAGGCAACCTACGCCCAAGTGCTTACTATGCGGCGGACTACTGTGCTTATCCTATGGCTTCAATGGAAGGCGGTGAAACTCAACTTCCAGCAACGTTTAGCCCGGGTATTGAGCTTTAATTTAGGCTAATGAGTCTTAGGCTCATGCGTTAAGCTTGAAATAGGGAAGTGGTGTTATCGCTTTCCTTTTCCATCACGTCCGACACCTAGATTGGGCGGTAGATAATAATAGAAAAAGTATGTCACAGGCTGATGGCTGCTGACTCTGTGTCTCAGCCTCTCCCTCTCTTATCCAAATTACTAGCTTGCTAGAACCTCTGACAAGGAGTCACCATGACGCCCGATCTACTCTTTAAATCACTTTGGGACGATTACATTCACAGGCTTTGTCCATCGGCCGAGAAAGTGCATCACTTGCTGAAAGAAGACGAAGCGCTGATTAATGATCACATTGCATTGCGTACTTTCAATGTTGCTCCTTTGGGTATTGAAACATTAGCGAAGCCTTTCCTAGAGTTAGGCTATAAGGCGTGTGGCGACTACTTGTTTGAGAGCAAGAAGTTGGTGGCTAAGCATTACGAGCACCCAGATCCAAAACAACCAAAAGTGTTCATTAGTGAATTGAAGGTCGAAGAGTGTTCTAGTGAATTACAACAGATCGTTGCTAAGTTAGTTGAGCAGGTTGATGCAAGCAAGTTTCAAGGTCATGAGTTCTTGTTTGGTGGTCGCCAATGGGATTTGAGCTTCGCTGATTTCCAAGTACTAGCTAAAGAGAGCGAATACGCATCTTGGCTAGCGGCTCATGGATATGGTGCAAACCACTTTACGGTAAGTGTGAACCAGCTGAATAACTTTGATGAAGTGCAGGCGGTGAATGACTACCTGAGCGAGTCAGGCTTCACGATCAATGCATCTGGCGGTGAGGTTAAAGGCTCTCCAGAGGTCTTATTAGAGCAATCATCAACAATGGCAGACAAAGTCCCAGTTTCATTTGTTGAAGGCAATGAGATGATTCCTGGCGGCTTCTATGAGTTCGCTAAGCGTTATGCGATGGTCAACGGTGAGCTTTACACAGGTTTTGTTGCAGCATCAGCTGACAAAATCTTTGAGAGCACCAACGGTTAACAAAAGGTACGAGCACGGACTTTGTCCTAGAGATTCGAGTACGCTTCGCTTCGAGGAAGTTTACAAATAGGATTCTGTGAGTTTTTATCGTATCTCGCATCTGCTCTCTGGGTCTTCAGAAAACAAAAAAGCCACCAAATTCGCATTTGGTGGCTTTCAAATTTTTGGCTCAGTTAATCGAGATTAACGAGTGCCGTATACCACGATAGTTTTACCGTGTGCAGAAATTAGGTTCTGCTCTTCTAGCATCTTCAAGATACGACCAACGGTCTCACGAGAACAACCAACGATCTGGCCAATCTCTTGACGAGTGATCTTGATTTGCATGCCGTCAGGGTGAGTCATTGCATCTGGCTGTTTCGCTAGGTTTAGTAGCGTTTGAGCGATACGACCTGTTACATCAAGGAACGCTAAGTCACCAACCTTTTGGCTAGTTACTTGTAGACGGTTTGCCATTTGCGCTGAAAGGCGCATTAGGATATCTGGGTTCACTTGGATAAGTTGACGGAATTTCTTGAAAGAAATTTCAGCTACTTCACAAGGAGATTTTGCACGAACCCATGCAGTACGCTCTTGGTCTTCTTCGAAGAGGCCAAGTTCACCAATGAAGTCACCTTGGTTTAGGTAAGAAAGAATCATTTCCTTACCTTCTTCGTCTTTGATAAGAACTGCCACAGAACCTTTAACGATGTAGTACAAGGTTTCTGCCTTTTCACCAGCATGAATCAAAGTACTTTTTGAAGGGTACTTATGAATATGACAGTGTGAAAGGAACCACTCTAATGTTGGATCGGTTTGGGGTTTACCTAGAACCATAATATCTTACTTCCTCTGCAGGGTATGCTTGCCGCTTTCCGTATTTTAGCTAAGCCTGGATTGACTTGTAGGATAAGAGCACTCGTTGAGCGCTGCAAGCTATCTTGTGTTTCGTTTAAGAATAGTATCCTTTTTCAGGTACTATTTCTTGATTTTAATCGTGACCAAGCTACGATTTTTTACGCAAAATTGTGCACATGATCACGGTATGAAAAGTAATCAACCAGAATGGCGTCTTGTTAGCCTATTTTTCCGGTTTCGATGAGCTGTTGTAGGATGGGCCTTACAATGAGCTCCATAGCAAAACTCATCTTGCCGCCTGGCACCACAAGCGTGTTGTGGCGTGACATAAATGAGCCATCTATCATAGCCAGAAGGTAGGGGAAATCGACGTTTTTGATGCCACGCAAACGTATAACCACGAAGCTTTCGTCTAAACTTGGAATCCCTTTAGCGTTAAGTGGGTTCGATGTATCTACGGTTGGGACACGCTGAAAGTTGATGTGAGTACGCGAAAATTGTGGGGTGATGTAATTAAGGTAATCATCCATTGAGCGAACAATGGAATCCATTACTGCTTCGCGTGAGTGGCCACGATCGCGTGTGTCACGAACGAATTTTTGGATCCACTCAAGGTTGACGATTGGCACCATGCCGATCAGCAAGTCGACGTGTTGTGAGACATTGATGTCGCCATCTACCACGCCACCATGAAGACCTTCGTAGAACATCACATCGGAATTTTCGGGGATCTCTTGCCATGGCGTAAAGGTGCCCGGCATTTGATTGTAAGGCACGGCTTCATCGAAGGTGTGTAGGTAGCTTCTTACTTTACCTGTACCTTCGTTACCGTATTTACGGAAGAACTCTTCTAATGCGCCAAAATCGTTGGCTTGTGGACCAAAGTAGCTGATGTGCTTACCTTGCTCGCGCGCTTTACGGATCTCGACATCCATCTCTGGGCGAGTGAAGCGATGGAAACTATCCCCTTCAACCCAAGCGGCCTTCACGTCCATCATATTGAACATTTTACGGAAGGCTTCTGAGGTGGTGGTGGTGCCGGCTCCAGATGAACCCGTCACCGCAATAATTGGATGTTTAGCGGACATGACAACCCTTGTCTTTTGAGTAACTTACTTGTTAGCAATCGTTTACCACTATAACACGGCTCCTTTATGAGCGCAGCTTAGAAGCGTTTTGTGACTTGAATATCAACGGTTTCATGGAGCTCAGAAAACACAATGCTGACTTCTCCTGAAGCTAATTGATGTTTCACTTGATCAATCTTGTTTTGCAGTGAAACCTCTACGTCGCCGTAGTCTGTACCTTCACGCAGCACGAACTCTTTGATGAGGTTTTCCAGTGTTTCTGGTGCAATGTCTTGCCATGGGATGATCATAAATACTTCTCTCTTTTATGTTCATAAATAGGTTTATTGATGTGTTGATTACTGCGTCTAGTGACGTCCACCACTCAGTCCTTAAAAAGGCTCGGTCATTATGCCGAATCTTGGATACTTTCATAGTAGGCTGGCAATGCTTCTTCTAGCCAAAACCTGGGCTTGAGCGTGCTACCGGTAATGAACCCCACATGGCCACCTTTCTGAAACAAGCGATAATCAATATTGTCTGGTAGTACGAATTTTGGAATAACATCATCAGTCATGAAAGGATCGTCTTTAGCATGAATGATCTGAGTCGGTAGCTTAATCTTATTCAGTTTTGGAAGCGCTGAACATTGAGCATAGTAGTCTTGAGCATTCTTAAATCCATGCAGAGGCGCAGTGATCCTTTCATCAAACTCATACAGTTTGTCTATTTTTTTGATGGTTTCAGCGGAGATACCTATTTTTTCTTGTAACAGCTTAACCTTTTTCAAGGCATTCGATTTGAGTGAGTTGAGCAGGTATTTTTTATAGAGCCTAGAGAAGCCTCTTTCAATACGACTGGAGCAGCAAGCTAAATCAAAAGGAGCAGAAACTATCGTTGCCGCCGACAGTAATGGGTCGTCCGCATACTCAGCCAAGTAGTTCGCCAGCATGTTTCCGCCTAGAGATATACCAACCGCAACCTTTGGGTTATTGGGAAATTGCGCGTGTAAGTGTCGTAGAAAGAAACGAGCATCTTCTACTTCTCCTGAATGGTACGCGCGAGCCAAGCGATTCGGTTTTCCGCTGCATCCTCTAAAGTGCATCATCACGGATAACCAACCATCTTTAGCAAACGCATTCATCAGTCCATTGGCGTAAGGGCTTTCAAAGCTGCCTTCCAAACCGTGGAATAGAACGAAAATGGGCTTATTATTCGCATCTCCTCTGCTTTTATTATCACTATTGGGGCTATCTCCCTTCGGGTCCTCGCTCCATGCAAGGTCGAGGAAATCACCGTCGGGAGTTTCTAAGGTTTGCCATTGAGGATCAAATAACGCCTGCTTTCTAATAAACCGTGGCACTAAGGTTTGTAAGTGCGGATTAGAGAGACCAGCCGCTGCGGTAAATATTGTCATAAAACAGTCCATGCTTCTTTTATGGGCTTTGATAAAGTGTTGAGCTTTTAGTGAAACGCCCATGTTTTTATTTGAGCTTGGTTGATTCTCGGCATAAGCGCAAGGCTTCACTTATACGAGATACAAAAACAGACTATGGGTAACCGTTTGAATAATATCAAGGTTAAGCTTGGATCTTGATTGAATAAAAGGGAAAGAGAACGAGCTAGGGCTGTGGTGCTGGTTCAGAAAAAGCGTCGCAGAGGTTTTCAGCCCCTAATAAACGACAGTACTGAAAAGTGAGCGGTGATTGCTGGTTAGCGTAAAGTTGTAGGGAGTTTATACAGTCGACCAGATCGGACTGTTGTTGCTTTTCAAGCTGTAACTCAAACTTTAGCGCTTCACGGTATAGAGAGTCGACAACGTGTGCTTTGAGATGTTTACGTAGCTCTCGATAGCTATGAAGCAGGGTTTCAGAGCGGCTCAAACACTGTTGAACTTTATGCCACTCTTCTTCAGCAAAAGACAATTGCTGCTCATCAAGCCATTTGAGAAGCAGCAGTAGATTGACGTTGCCGTGGAACTGGTTTTGCAAAGCTAAGCACGCATCCTTTACACCGCGCACACTGTAATACTGAAGGCTAAATTGCCATAGTCGTTCCAGTGTTAGTGATATTGGGGCGTGCTCTGGACTCATAAGCTATCCATATCCTGTTCCATCTGCTCAAGCTCTTCTTGAGTGGACATCCAATCCATTTCAACTTCTTCTAGCTGTGACTTACTGCTCGCTTGGAGAGCGAGTACTTTATTCAGTTTAGCCTTATTTTCAGCTTCATACAGTGAAGTGTCGGATAATTCTTGTTCGGCTTCTTCAAGAGCCTGCGTTAATTTATCCATCTGCTTTTCAAATTGAGTGAGCTTTTTACGAAGTGGTGCCGTCAGTTTACGGAACTCGGCTTCTTTTCGTTTCTGCTCTTTTTTCGCTGCTGCACTGTTGGCGCCGTCTTTTGCTGGTGCCAATGCTTGTGCTTCTTTGCGCTCAACTTTCTGCTGTTCGGTTAGCCACTTGTAGTAATCGCTTAAGTCACCATCAAACGGTGCTACTTGGCGGTCGTGTACAAGGTATAAATCATCGGTAGTCGCACGCAGTAGGTAACGGTCGTGCGATACGATAACCATTGCGCCTTCAAATGTCTGCAGGGCAAAAGTCAGCGCTTGACGCATGTCGAGATCCAAGTGGTTGGTTGGTTCATCGAGTAGCAACAGGTTTGGTTTTTGCCATACCAGTAGCGCCAGAACTAAACGCGCTTTTTCACCACCTGAGAAGGGTGCTACTTTATCAAGTGCTTTTTCACCTTGGAAACCGAAGCTACCTAGGTAATCACGCAATTGTTGCTCGGTGTGTTTAGGGGCAATCTGCATCATGTGCTGCAGCGGTGTTTCTTCTGGGTGCAACGTTTCTAACTGGTGCTGTGCAAAGTAACCAATCTTAACGCCTTGCGAATAACTCAGTTCACCGCCTTGCTGTTTCAGTTCGCCAGAAAGCAGTTTAATCAGTGTTGATTTACCAGCGCCATTTCGGCCAAGCAAACCAATACGACTGCCCGGTACTAGGTTCAAGCGAATCTTTTCTAGAATCAGATTGTCATCATAGCCCGCTGATACTTCATCCATCATCATGATTGGGTTTGGTAGTGCGTCTGGTTCTCTAAATTCAAAGCTGAATGGATTATCAAACTGAGCAGGCAGCACTTGTTCCATTTTCTCTAGCGCTTTAATACGGCTTTGCGCTTGGCGAGCCTTTGAAGCTTTGTAACGGAAACGGTCAATGTAGCTCTGCATGTGAGACATCTGTTTCTGCTGCTTTTGGTACATCGCTTGTTGCAGAATCAGTTTTTGCGCTCGTTGGGTTTCGAACGATGAGTAGTTACCCGTGTACTCATTGAGCTGTTGGTTTTCAACGTGCACGATGCGGTTGACGATAGGGTCTAAGAAGTCTCTATCGTGCGAGATAAGCACTAGCGTGCCAGGGTAGCTTTGTAACCAACGCTCTAGCCACATTACTGCGTCTAAATCCAAGTGGTTGGTAGGCTCATCGAGTAGCAGTAGGTCACTGCGACACAGTAGGGCTTGCGCTAGGTTCAAACGCATACGCCAACCACCTGAGAATTGAGTCAGGTTCCACGCCATTTGTTCTTGGCTAAAGCCTAGACCGTCTAACAGCTCGGCAGCGCGAGCCTTGATGCTGTAGCCACCAATGGTTTCAATCTTGCCGTGGATCTCTGCGACCAAGGTGCCGTTGTCGGCCTGTTCAGCTTTCTCTAGTTTATCTTCAAGGCCGCGGTATTCACGGTCACCATCAATCACGTATTCAATTGCTGTTCTTTCTAATGCTGGTGTTTCTTGAGCAACCCAAGCCATTTCCCAATGGGCAGGTTTGCTGAATGAGCCTGCATCAATAGACAGTTCGTCCTTAATTAAGGCGAATAGCGTAGATTTACCACAGCCGTTTTTACCAACCAAACCGATCTTGTCGCCAGGGTGAAAAGTCGCAGATGCTTGGTCGAGGAGTGGCTTACCGCCGCGTAGCAATTGAATATCAGAGAAAGTAATCATAATTGAAATAGCATAGAAATTAGAGGTGAACAGACGCCTGCATAGTAGGCTGAAACCAGATAAAAGTCGATCACAATGCAATTTGCGTTATGATGCCAATAACATATTAATAACTTTTGCTTAAATTCTTGTGGCCTTGCCACCGTTTAGCCTTCAAAGGAATGTTTCAAAGGAATGAGTAATACTCCCTCGACAGACAAACCCGTGCCAAAGGTGCTGGTCATCTATGCGCACCCTGAGCCGCAAACCTCTATCGCTAACCAGATCATGGTTAAAAAGATAGAGTCACTTGGGAATGTCAAAATCCACGATCTCTACGCCATCTATCCGGACTTCTTTATTGATGTGCCTTCCGAGCATGAGTTGCTGCTTGAATATGATGTGATTGTGTTCCAACACCCTTTGTTTATGTATTCATGTCCTTCGTTGTTGAAAGAGTGGTTTGATCGCGTGTTAGGTAAGGGTTTTGCCTTTGGTGAGCAAAGCGCACTTAAGGGCAAACACTGGCGTAGCGTTATCACAACCGGTGGTAAAGAAGAGGCGTTTGGTGCCGCAGGCTATAATAAATATCCATTACAAGAGATTTTGCAACCATTCGAGCTTACCGCTGCTTTGTGTCAGATGAATTGGATATCCCCTTTGGTTTTACACTGGGCACGAAATGTTACCGATATGACGCGTTACCAACACGCAGAAGCGTATCGAAATTGGTTGCGAGACCCGCTACAAGATATAGGAGCAGATGATGGCTCTGACTAATGATTTTCTACAAAGTAGCGTTATATTTTTAGCGGCTGCTGTGGTTGCGGTTCCTATCGCGCAGCGAGCTGGCTTGGGTTCAGTTCTCGGTTACTTGTTAGCTGGTGTCGCGATTGGCCCTTGGGGACTTGGCTTAATCAGTGATGTCGAAGCGATTCTACACTTCTCCGAATTCGGGGTGGTACTGCTGCTCTTCTTGATTGGTCTCGAACTTAATCCGAAAAAACTGTGGCAGATGCGAGCGCCGATTCTAGGACTCGGTGGCGCACAAGTGCTGATCACCACTCTGATTATTACCGCCATCGCCTGTCTATTTGGATTAACTTGGCAAACCAGCCTGGTAATAGGTATGGGTTTAGCGTTGTCTTCGACAGCCATTGCTTTACGCGTTATTGAAGAGCGAGAGCTCGGCGGCAAAGAAGCAGGGCAGTCGGGCTTTGCAGTACTGCTTTTCCAAGATATCGCTGTTATTCCAATGCTAGCAATGTTGCCTCTACTTGCGGGTAATACCGGCGGTAGCTGGGCTGACATGCTGTGGATGCTGGGTGGCGTGATTGGCCTACTGGTCGGTGGCCACTTCTTGTTGAGACCACTTTTCCGATACGTAGTGATGAGCGGTGTCCGTGAGCTTTTCACGGTTGCAGCGTTGTTATTGGTGATTGGTATTGCCGTCATCATGCAGCAGATTGGCTTATCGATGGCATTAGGTACTTTCTTGGCGGGCGTCCTTCTGGCTGAAAGTGAATATCGACACGAGCTTGAGATCGCGATTGATCCATTCAAAGGTTTACTGCTTGGTCTGTTCTTTATCTCTGTGGGTATGGCGGTAAACCTAGGTCTACTGGCAGAAAGCCCATTCGCAATACTTATTGCAGTGTCGTCGCTAGTCGTATTGAAAGGTTTGGTGCTGTATGCGCTGGCTCGTATCTTCGGCACTCAAGCTAAAGCACGCAGCCGAATGGCGATGATCCTTAGCCAAGGTGGTGAGTTCGCTTTCGTTATTTTTACTGCGGCGAGCGCTCAAGGCATCTTAAGTGGCGAACAAGTGTCGTTCTTACTGGTGGTTGTGAGCCTTTCTATGGTGACCACGCCATTGATGCTTAAACTGCAAGACCGATTCTTTGCACGTCAGCTTAATCAAATCAGTGAAAGTGCGATGTCTTCGGATGTGGTTGATCGCAGCCCTCGAGTGATTATTGCGGGCTTTGGTCGTTTTGGTCAGATCATTGGTCGTCTGATGTATGCCAACAAGATTCGTATCACTGTCCTTGAAAGTGATGCCAGCCAAATACACATCCTTAGAAAGTTCGGCTACAAGGTGTTTTACGGAGACTCGACTCACCTAGAGCTATTACGCGCAGCCGGTGCTGATAAAGCAGAGGCGATTGTGTTGTGTACTGACTCCCCAGATGAAATCATGAAAACCGTCGATTTATGTAAGCAGCACTTCCCACGCTTAAAGATCTTGGCGCGTGCACGAAGCCGTGTTGAAGCGTATCAACTACTTAACCACGGTGTGAGTAACTATTCGCGTGAAACCTTCCTTGGAGCATTGGATTTAGGTCGTCAAACATTGACTGAACTTGGCATGCATCCATATAAAGCGAAGCGAGCAGAAGCACACTTTAGAAAGTTGGATAATGGTATGCTGAAAGAGTTGCTGCCTCAGCATAACGAAGATGCCGAGTTAGCCCAAAGAGCGAAAGAGGCTCGTAAAGAACTTGAAGAGATCTTTGGACACGAGATGGAAAACGATCACCAATCTCGAAACTATTGGCAGTAGCTTGAAGTGATAACTCATGCTTGAGCTTAGAAATAGAGCTTGGGCATAGAAATAACAGACTATAGAACTAACCTAATAATAAACGCGGTCTCTGCTTAACTTATCAATAAAGTGAGTGGGAAGAACCGCGAATCCAGAGCAGTAAAGGATATGAACGTGAAACAGAAAAAACGCTTTATCGCAGGGGCAAGCTGCCCAAGTTGCAACACTCAAGACACACTCCGTTGGTGGATTGAAAATAATATCGAGCTGGTGGAATGTGTCGATTGTGACTTCACAGAACAGCGTAAACCGAAAACTGTAGAGAAATCTGAACACGCGAATCAAGAAATGATCGGTATTTTTAAGCCAGAATGATTGAGTTTCGTTGATTGATCCCCATAATATCCCGGTACAGAATTTTTCCTAAGCTCAACTGTTCGAGCTTAGTCCAAACCTCCTTGGAGCTCTCATGAAAATTGAAAAGAACGTAGTAGTTAGTGTTGCATATCAAGTGAAACTTGAAGATGGCGTAGTAGTTGACCAATCAACTGCAGAAGCTCCACTAGATTACCTTCACGGTCACAACAACCTAATTACAGGTCTTGAAAAAGAGCTTGAAGGCAAAGTAGCTGGCGACAAGTTCTCTGCAACTGTTACTCCAGAAGACGCATACGGCGAACACAACGACGCACTAGTTCAACGTGTTCCTGCTGACGTATTCCAAGGTGTTGAGCAAATCGAAGTTGGCATGCGTTTCCTAGCGGATACTGACCAAGGTCCAATCCCAGTTGAAGTTACTGAAGTAGATGGCGACGAAGTTGTTGTTGATGGTAACCACATGCTAGCTGGCCAAACTCTAACGTTTGACGTTGAAGTTGTAGCGGTTCGTGAAGCGACTGAAGAAGAAGTTCAACACGGTCACGTACACCAAGAAGGCGGCTGTGGCGGTCACGACCACGATCATGACCACGAAGGCGGTTGCTGTGGTGGCGAAGGCCATGACCACGGTGAAGAGAAAAAAGACGGCTGCTGCGGCGGCGGTAGCTGTGGTTCTCACTAATACCGAATTAACGGTTTAGTTTAAGAATCTTGAAAGCCTCCCTTGTGGAGGCTTTTTGCGTTTAGGAGTCTCGCTTTTTGACCTCGCTTTTCTCTACCAAACTAAGTGTCCGCAGATCTAAGCATTCGTAAAAGTTTGGTTTTCGTTATCAGACATCGAACCATGGATGTGGTATTGATAGCACAACATTATAAGACGACGTCAGTGGAGAGTTTGTATGTCACAGCCTTTTTCAATTGCCATTCATGGTGGTGCAGGAACCATCTTGCGCGAGCAAATGAGCTATGAATTAAAAGCGGGTATTACCGAGGCTTTGGAAAAATCGGTTTTGGCTGGTTATCAAATATTGCAATCGGGTGGTGATGCTCTGGATGCGGTAGTGGCATCGGTTAAGGTGATGGAAGACAGCCCGCACTTTAATGCCGGTAGGGGCTCTGTTTTAACGCATGATGAATTTGTTGAGATGGACGCTTCTGTGATGCATGGCCGCGAAATGGATGCAGGTGCTATTGCAGGCGTTCGCCATATCAAAAACCCAATTGAGCTTGCACGTGATGTGATGCGGAAAAGCGACCATGTGTTGCTGATTGGTGAAGGTGCCGAGAAGTTTGCGTTTGAGCATGACTACACCTTTACCGAGCAAGACTACTTCTTTACTGAGCGCCGCTATGACCAACTTCAGTCGATGAAAGAGAAAGGCATCTTTGCTCTGTCTGAAGCGAAATATGATGAACAGCAAGCTGAGAAATACCCTGACGATAAAAAGTACGGCACGGTTGGTGCGGTCGCATTAGACCAAGCGGGTAACTTAGCGGCAGCAACCAGTACCGGTGGCGTGACCAATAAGAAATACGGTCGTGTGGGTGACTCTCCGATCATTGGTGCAGGAACCATCGCTGAAAATGGCAATGTTGCCGTCTCAACAACCGGGATGGGTGAGTTCTTCCTACGTAAAATGGTCGCCAGTGATGTCGCAGCACGAATGCGTTATCTGAAAGAAGATGTGCACACCGCTTGTGAAACGATCATTCAAGGTGAATTGAAAACCATGGGTGGAGAAGGTGGCTTGATCGCTATCGATGGCCAAGGCGATATACATTTTGGTATGAACAGCTCAGGAATGTATCGTGCAAGCGTTGATACTCAAGGTCGTGTTGAAGTGAAGATTTATGCCGACGACTAAGTTGGTATCGGCTTAATTGGCTTTAGCTTATTCACTGAGATGAAATAAACAAAAGGGCGACAGATAAGTATCTGTCGCCCTTTTAGTTTTCTATGTCCCGTCCTGAAATGTGTTTACACATTGAGGACGAGAAACTAACGATATGCGTCGTTAGATTTAATTGGTTATTTTGAACCGCACTTAATAGTGTGGAGGTGGCGTCTCTTCTGATGCGTCAGCTAGATTAGAGCCATCCATATTTTTTACTTTGCCAACCACGAACTTCATCTGATCTTGCATTCTCGTGATTAACATTTGTTGTTGGCTAAGCGCTTCATTGAGTTCTTCAATGGTCTGTTCTTGGAAAGCTAGCTGACACTCTAGGTCATTTACGCGGCTTTCTAGTTGTTCAACTCGCTTTTCTGTCATCGTTCTTAATCCACATTCCAAGCTTGGGCAATGCCCGCAGAGGTGCCCGATATCACACGGTTCTTATCATCAAAGGCTGCATCATACACTACCGCACGAGGAGGGCGAGCATCTTTTAGTGGCTCAGCATCGTGGCGAGAAATTCGTTTGCCATCCTGAGTATTCCACACACTCACTTGGCTGGATGGCGTGCCCGTCACCAACATGCTGCCGTCATCAGAAAAACGAGCACTCGAAAAAATCAACTGTCGAGACCAGCTTTGCAATTGCGCTTGAGGTTCGCCCGTTTCAAGATCCCAAATCATCGCTTGATTGCCGCCATCAGAGGTAAAAGCCAGTTCACCATCGCGTTGTAGCGCGACTCGTACTACTCTTTGTTCATGCTCAAAGGTGCGTAATACCAAGCCTGACTCGGTATCCCACAGGTAGGCTTTATAGTCGTTGCCACCTGATAATGCGTAGCGACCATTGGAAGAAAGGGAAACAGAATTAACTTTTTCTCGGTGAGCAAGGAACTCAAGACGGCGTCCGGTGACTAAGTCCACATAGATCGCTTTGCCATTAGACAGGCCAAGCAATACTTTTTCACCATTGCTAGAGATATCGACATCGCGAATTAAGCCATCGGAGATAGACCAAAGCCCTTGTGCTTGAGTCCAAGAGAGGTCCCAAACGGCGAAGTTCATCTGGCTTGCGGTAATGGCAAAGCGGCCATTGTCCGAGATACGGATACGCGATACTTGGTTTTCTAATTGATCTTGTGGGCCGAGTTGAGCTAACTCTTTGTTTTCGGCAAGGTCCCAAAGCAATAGTTGTTTTTTCTGAGAGTAGAGCAGGGCGAAGCGTCCATCTCTGCTAAGGGCAAAGCTGGTGGTACCATTGGGTTCAATTTCCCAACGTTGCTCATCATCTTGGAAGAAAAAACATCCATTTAACAAGGCGATGACAATTGTACATAGCAATGAGTGGAAAAATATTCGCATCACATCTAATAATCCGGTTTGTGTCGAAAGACATATGACTAGTATATTGTTATAACTAACGTATTCACACCAATCTAATCATTAGATTTGTGCACAATAACCAATGGCTTGGCCATTAATTGGAGAATTCAATGAAATCAGTTTTAAAAGTATCACTGCTTGCCGCAACGGTTATGCTAGCAGTTGGTTGTCAGAAAGAAGAACCAAAGGCAGAAGCTCCACAGGTTGAAGAAGTTAAAGTTGAAGCAGTAAACTTTAAAACAGAAGACGACAAAGCGGCATACGCAATCGGCGTATCTTTCGCTAACTACCTAAGCACAAGCATTGATAAGCCAAGCGAGCTAGGTATTAACCTAGACAAAGATATGGTTCTTCAAGGTATCGAAGACGTATTCGCAGAGAAAACTGCACTGAACGAAGAAGAAACTCGCGCAGCTCTTGAAGCTCTAGACAAGCGTGTTGCTGAAACGATGCAAGCACAAGCGGCAGAAAAATCTGCAGAAGTGAAGAAAGCCGGTGATGACTTCCGCGCTGAGTTCGCTAAAACTGAAGGCGTTAAGCAAACTGAATCTGGTCTACTTTACCAAGTAATGACTGCTGGTGAAGGTGCTTCTCCAAAAGACACTGATACGGTTCAAGTACACTACAAAGGTACTCTAACAGACGGTACTCAGTTCGACAGCTCTTACGATCGTGGTGAACCAGCAACATTCCCACTAAACCGCGTAATCCCAGGCTGGACTGAAGGCGTACAACTGATGCAAGTTGGTTCTAAGTACAAGTTCGTTATCCCGCCAGAGCTAGCATACGGTGAGCAAGACACACCGACTATCCCAGCTAACTCAACGCTAGTATTCGAAGTAGAACTACTAAACATCGATAACGCTGAAGCAGCTCCTGCACAGTAATATCGGTTAAAAGCCTCGTACTAAAATACGTTGATTGAATAAAAAGCCTAACTTTGAGTTAGGCTTTTTTTATGATTTGAAGATGAGTATTTGATTTTTAAACTTGTTCTAAATCACTAGTTGCAATGTTAGCTAGGTGTGCAATTAAAATTTTCTGATAAACTTACATAAATTTGTTGATTTTTCACACGAAGGTAAGGAATAAGTGACTACTACAGAAACAGTCAATGCAGATGTGTTACTTGAAATGGAATCAGTCCACGTTATGCCATTCAGTGAACACGATAAAATCATTCTAAGATCTTATGAGGCCGTTGTTGACGGTATTGCGAGCCTTATTGGTCCGTTTTGTGAAATCGTTTTGCACTCTTTAGAAGACCTCAATACTTCTGCGATTAAAATTGCCAACGGCGAAAATACAGGTCGTCAGGTTGGCTCGCCGATTACCGATCTTGCATTGAAGATGCTAAAAGATATTGAAGGTTCTAAGCGTAACTTCTCACGTTCATACTTCACTCGCGCTAAAGGCGGAGTGTTGATGAAGTCGATCACGGTTGCTATCCGCAACGGTGAAGACCGAGTGATTGGCCTACTGTGTATTAACGTGAATCTAGACGCGCCATTCTCACAAGTGCTGCAATCGTTCATGCCTACACAAGACGCAGACGAAGCCGCATCATCGGTTAACTTCGCTAGTGACGTTGAAGAACTTGTCGACCAAACGGTTGAACGCACCATTGAAGAAATTAACGCTGACAAATCGGTATCGAACAATACTAAGAACCGTCAGATCGTGATGGAGCTGTACGACAAAGGTATTTTCGATATTAAAGACGCGATCAACCGCGTTGCTGAGCGACTGAACATCTCTAAGCACACCGTGTACCTATACATCCGCCAACGTAAAACAGAGGATGAAGAGGGTTGCTAAGCTATACACTCCTAGTGAATGGGCCAGTCTATGGCTCACAGTCAGCAAGAAGTGCCTACCAGTTTGCCGTGGCTCTGATTAAACAGGGCCACAAACTTCACAGTGTGTTCTTCTATCAAGATGGCGTGAGTAACGGCTCAGACCTTACCGTACCGGCTAACGATGAATTTGATTTAGCTTCTGCTTGGCAAAAGCTGGCTGATGAACACGATGTTAGCCTTGAAACCTGTGTGGCAGCTGCGCTAAGACGCGGAGTGATTAGCTCTGAAGAAGCAGAGCAACATCAACTAAGTGCCTCTAACCTAGCCACTGGATTTACTCAAGCCGGATTAGGGAGCTTATCGGAAGCGCTACTAACGCAAGATAGGGTTGTGCAGTTTTGAGAAAGTTAGCCTTTATATTTAACAGTTTCCCTCATACGACCGCTGCGGGTAGAGAAGGGTTAGACGCCCTGCTTGCTGCGTCCGCATATAGTGAAGACATTGCCGTGTTCTTTGTTGGCGATGGCGTGACACAGCTTCTCAAAGCGCAGCAGCCCGACGAAACACTATCGCGTGACTACATCTCTGCATTCAAACTTATGGACCTGTACGACATCGAACAGGTGTATGTGTGTCAGCGTAGTCTGAGTCAGTTTGGTCTTTCAGCAGACAACCTGCTGATCGATGTGACCACCGTTGAAGCCGACGAGTTAACGCAGAAGTTAGCTCAGTGCCAACAGATACTGACTTTCTAGGGGACGCTATGCTTCATATTGTAAAATCAATCGACAAACTTAAACTCGCATTGACCTATTCTCAGCCACAAGATCAGTATCTTTTGGTGGAAGATGCGGTGTATGTTTGCCTTCCCAATCATGAGTTATTCACTCAAATCTGCGCAGTAGAGCAGGTGTCGGTGTTAAAACCAGATCTCGATAGCCGAGGTTTACAACTACTTGTCTCAAGTACCATTGATCAAGTTGACTTCGATGGCTTCGTTAAACTGACGGTTTTGAACGACAAATCAGTCACTTGGTAGCTGTGTTTTATCAGTTTGGTTAAAAGTAGACCATCCTGAGCTCTAGACGGCTAAAAAAGATCTGTATATTTCTTGACACACCTCCCACTGCTGAATAGAATTTTGCGTCCCTAATTACGACTTGTGATTAGGGATAGATTTTTCACAAAGCTTACTTTCAAGTAAATTTCAGGAGCTAGTTAATGGCAACTATTAACCAGTTGGTTCGCAAACCTCGTGTAAAGCAAGTTGTTAAAAGCAACGTGCCTGCACTAGAAGCGTGCCCACAAAAACGTGGTGTATGTACTCGTGTTTACACTACTACACCTAAAAAACCTAACTCGGCACTACGTAAAGTATGTCGTGTACGTCTAACTAACGGTTTCGAAGTAACTTCGTACATCGGCGGTGAAGGCCACAACCTACAAGAGCACAGTGTTGTACTAATCCGTGGCGGTCGTGTAAAAGACCTTCCGGGTGTTCGTTACCACACTGTTCGCGGCGCACTTGACTGTGCTGGCGTTAACGACCGTAAACAAGGTCGTTCTAAGTACGGTGTGAAACGTCCTAAGTCTTAATTGATTCTCTTTTTTAAAAAGAAATCGTTAAGTAAGGCCAAACACTATTTTATTTATTATTCTGAAAAGTTTTGGAAAAAACCTGAAGAAGACAACGGAGAATATCCATGCCACGTCGTCGCGTAATAGGTCAGCGTAAGATCCTTCCAGATCCTAAGTTCAAATCTGAATTGCTGGCAAAATTCGTTAACATCCTTATGGTTGACGGAAAGAAATCTACTGCAGAAAAAATCGTTTACACTGCACTAGATTCAATGGCTGAGAAGTCTGGTAAAGACCACTTAGCTGTATTTGAAGAAGCTCTTGAAAATGTTCGCCCAGCGGTAGAAGTTAAATCTCGCCGTGTAGGTGGTTCAACTTACCAAGTACCTGTAGAAGTTCGTCCGGTTCGCCGTAACGCTCTTGCTATGCGTTGGGTAGTTGAAGCTGCGCGTAAGCGTGGTGAAAAATCTATGGCTCAACGCCTAGCTGCTGAAATGCTAGACGCGTCTGAGAACAAAGGTACTGCGGTTAAGAAACGTGAAGACGTTCACCGCATGGCTGACGCAAACAAAGCGTTCGCACATTACCGTTGGTAATACCTTTTTAGTGCTGCAAGGTTCCTTGCAGCACTTCTTTAGTTCCTATGCTTATGCTAGGAACTATTGCTATTTCTAGGGCAAGCAATTTTTAGCGAAGCATCGTTTTTAACGCCTAATCTAGACATAGCAATAGTCCCTAAGTCTCTAATAAGAGGATTCAACCGTGGCTCGTAAAACTCCTATAGAGCAATACCGTAATATCGGTATCGTTGCTCACGTAGATGCAGGTAAAACAACCACAAGTGAACGTATTCTGTTCTATACCGGTCTTTCTCACAAAATCGGCGAAGTTCACGATGGTGCAGCAACCATGGACTGGATGGAGCAAGAGCAAGAGCGCGGTATTACGATCACTTCAGCAGCAACCACTACGTTTTGGCGTGGTATGGAAGCTCAGTTCTCGGACCACCGTATTAACATCATCGACACTCCTGGACACGTTGACTTCACAATCGAAGTAGAACGTTCTCTGCGTGTGCTTGATGGTGCAGTTGTTGTGTTCTGTGGCTCATCTGGTGTTGAACCTCAGTCAGAGACAGTATGGCGTCAAGCTGATAAGTACCAAGTTCCACGTATGGTTTTCGTTAATAAAATGGACCGTACCGGCGCTGACTTCTTGCGCGTAGTTGAACAGATCAAGGACCGCTTAGGCGCAACTCCTGTTCCAATTCAACTGAACATTGGTGCTGAAGAAAACTTCCAAGGCGTTGTCGATCTTATCAAGATGAAGGCAATTAACTGGAATGAAGCTGACCAAGGCATGACTTTCACGTACGAAGATATTCCTGCAGACATGCAAGAAATGGCTGAAGAATATCGTACAGAACTTGTTGAAGCTGCTGCAGAAGCAAATGAAGAGCTGATGGATAAGTACCTTGAAGAAGGTGAACTAACAGAAGCTGAAATCAAACAAGGTCTTCGTACTCGTACCCTTAATAATGAAATCGTACTTGCTACTTGTGGTAGTGCATTCAAAAACAAAGGTGTACAAGCTGTTCTAGATGCAGTTGTTGATTTCCTTCCTTCTCCAGTCGATGTACCTGCAATTAAAGGTATCGATGAAGATGAGAACGAAGCAGAGCGTCACGCAGACGACAAAGAACCGTTCTCAGCGCTAGCATTTAAGATTGCAACAGACCCATTCGTTGGTACTTTAACTTTCATCCGTGTTTACTCTGGTGTTGTTGAAAGCGGTAAAACAGCTTATAACTCTGTGAAGAAACAACGTGAACGCTTAGGTCGCATTGTTCAAATGCACTCAAACAAGCGAGAAGAAGTAAAAGAAGTACGAGCAGGTGACATCGCAGCCATCATTGGCCTGAAAGATGTGACTACTGGTGAAACCCTTTGTGACCAGAACCATAAGATTGTTCTTGAGCGCATGGAGTTCCCAGACCCAGTTATTCAGATCGTTGTAGAGCCAAGCTCTCAAGCTGATCAAGACAAAATGACTATCGCTCTAGGTAAACTAGCAGCGGAAGACCCATCGTTCCGCGTTGATATGGATGCGGAAACTGGCCAGACTCTGATTTCTGGTATGGGTGAACTACACTTAGATATCATCGTTGACCGTATGAAGCGCGAATTTAGCGTGAACTGCAACGTTGGTAACCCGCAAGTGGCTTACCGTGAGACTATTCGTGGTACAGCGAAAGCGGAAGGTAAATTTATCCGTGAACATGGTGGTAAAGGTCAGTACGGTCACGTATGGCTGAAACTAGAACCATCAGAAGCTGGCGAAGGCTTTGTCTTTGTGGATGAAATTGCCAATGGTATCGTACCGAAAGAGTTTATCGCTTCAGTTGCTAAAGGCGTTGAAGAGCAGATGAACAATGGTGTGCTTGCTGGCTATCCAGTTTTGGATATCAAAGCTACACTATATGATGGTTCTTACCATGAAACAGATTCAAGTGAGATGGCGTTTACAATCGCTGCCTCTATGGCTTTCAGAACGGGTGCACTTGAAGCGCAACCGGTTCTGCTTGAGCCTATGATGAAAGTTGAAGTAACTACTCCAGAAGACTGGATGGGTGACGTTGTTGGCGATATTAACCGTCGTCGCGGCATCATCGAAGGTATGGACGAGGGGACAGCTGGCCTGAAGATAATTCGTGCACAAGTTCCGTTGTCTGTCATGTTCGGTTACGCAACTGATTTACGTTCTGCGACACAAGGTCGTGCTTCTTACTCTATGGAGTTTAGTGAGTACGCTGAAGTGCCTAACAATGTTGCAAAAGCAATCATTGCAGAGCGTGGTTAAACAAAAGGAAGGCATTTTTTTTCATTTTTTGAAAGAACAATGCGTCCAAATATTGCGCTAACGAGAGTTGGCGCATAAAATAGCAATTTCTGGCGCGTCTCGCTCAATAATGAACGTGGCGAATCATAACTAGGAAGGAACACGATTGTGTCTAAAGAAAAATTTGAACGTACGAAACCGCACGTAAACGTTGGTACTATCGGCCACGTTGACCACGGTAAAACAACTCTAACTGCTGCTATCTGTACTACTCTTGCAAAAGTATACGGCGGTGTTGCTAAAGATTTCGCATCTATCGATAACGCTCCAGAAGAGCGTGAGCGCGGTATCACAATCGCAACTTCTCACGTTGAGTACGACACTCCAGCACGTCACTACGCACACGTAGATTGTCCAGGACACGCGGATTATGTTAAAAA